>NZ_JBFRJM010000029.1:0-83533 GCF_041468865.1 Vibrio sp. 10N.286.52.C3
TTTACTTTAATTGGTATTAGTTAACAGCCTTTCGGCTACGAAATCTGACTTCTGCTCTATCTGTGAATCTATAGGATACGTGTAATTAGGGCTCTATCATGGAGGCTTCTCTTAAGAACGCTAGAGCTCATAATGAGTCGACTTAATGTCTCTTGTTATGCATTGAGCTTAAAACCACTCTCGATGGTATTGAGCGACTCGTTCTAAGTACTTCAAAGGGTGAAAGTAGGCTAGATTCAGCTTAAAGGTGAGGGTCGCTAAGTGTGTTCCCAAGTGGTGCCTGAGGGGTATATAAGCTAAGAAATAGAGCATCCCTCGTATTCGTGAAGTGACGTTTATCACCCTGCGGATTTAGATTCTTTGGTTCTAGGTGCTGGTATATTAGGGGTTACCACTCTGTCTTCGATTTTGATGTGTTTGTTGACTCGATATTAATCAGTCGTGTTGACCGTTTTGCTCTGAGCATATTGATTTCTTGCTGGTTAGTTCAAGCTATGTTTTGGTTATTGCGACTAAGATGAAGCTAGAAGGTCACTACTGTTTGCTTAGTAGAAATAAAAATCCCCCAAATCATCGGCGGATAGTTTTGTGATTCTTTTCAGAATTAGATAAAGCCTTAAACCTAATGGGTCGAATTATGAAATTGAGTTTTAACTTTGAAGATGCGAGCCAGATCTTTGTGGGATCTTTTGCCTTGGCCGTGCCGATTTCTTTTTCTGAAGAGGCTTGGAAGTTAGGGGAGACTTTACCTACCGCTAATCTATTGCTGCTATTTTTACTGTCTGCGGTGTTCTTAGGCTTCTATACGTATGAGAGTGTCTTTCAAAAAGATGTTGTTGCTCGGTTGCCGGTGTTTATTTTCAGAATAGTGATTGCTTATGTTATGACGGCATTGGTCGTTGCTTTGGTACTGACTTGCCTGGACAAATTACCTCTATTGAGTGATCCCGTCGTATCGATCAAAAGAGTGATTGTTATTTCAATGCCAGCCTCTATGGGCGCTATTGTAGTGGATAGTTTTGATAAAGAGTAATCTGTGTATCAATTTGGATTGAAGTGTCTTACAGAGCTTTTCAGCGCTTACTTGATTCGTTATTTAGCTTTCTTACCTCCAAACTTAGTATTGATTTTTTCAACCGATCTCCTAGTCAATAAAATGAGTAGCAACGTACTGTGACTGACTCTTACGTGAATGTGTCGTTTGTTGTTGGGAGATTTTGAAGAGCATTAAGTAGCGAAGATTTGTAGCTTTGGAAGGATATAAAAACGGTTGGTTTCTGAATTGAATATGGTATTTGAAAGGTGAGGGTAGTTGTATTAATAAGTTAGGATCTTTAGATGCAAAAAAGCCGCATCAATGATGCGGCTTCTTTTAATTGGCTCCCCTTGCAAGACTTGAACTTGCGACATACGGATTAACAGTCCGCCGTTCTACCAACTGAACTAAAGGGGAATTGATTGTTTAGTCTCTAATCAAGAGAATGGTGCCGACTACCGGAATCGAACTGGTGACCTACTGATTACAAGTCAGTTGCTCTACCTACTGAGCTAAGTCGGCATCATGAATCAAAAAGCTTATGCTTGATGATTAACTTGGCTCCCCTTGCAAGACTTGAACTTGCGACATACGGATTAACAGTCCGCCGTTCTACCAACTGAACTAAAGGGGAATTATTCTTAAAGCTTTAAAAGAAATGGTGCCGACTACCGGAGTCGAACTGGTGACCTACTGATTACAAGTCAGTTGCTCTACCTACTGAGCTAAGTCGGCACATAATATTTCTTTGTGCTTTACTGTTGTTGTCTAAGACACCAACAAATAAATTGTGGTGCCCGGAGGCGGAATCGAACCACCGACACGAGGATTTTCAATCCTCTGCTCTACCGACTGAGCTATCCGGGCGACGAGGTGTATTAAACGTGTTTTCGCGTTCTGGGTCAACATTAAATTGCAAAAAAAGTATCGTTTGATGTTTTTCTATACTTAGTGGGTTGTTTTTGCTCATTTGGGGTGAAAAACCTAGGTCTAGCATGCCCTAAAAGATAGTAAAACTACGGTTAACTACACTGAATGGGCGCCGAAATAAAAAAAGCACGTATGAAAACGTGCTTTTTTATTTGAAAATTTTCTAGGGAGTTTAGTGTTTTACTTCAAACCTATTAACCCAAGCTTCTAATTCGTTGGAAAGAGAGGCAAGAGTTTGGGTGCTGTTATGACTTTCTGTTACGACATTGCTCAGTTGGTTACCGCTCTCTTCGATCATATTGATACGCTTCGATATATCATCGCTCACCTGAGTCTGCTCAGCGGCCGCTGTTGCGATTTGATGACTCATTGATGAAATGGACTCTAATGCGACAACAATCTGTTGTAGTGCTTCAGAGGCGTTTTGAGACTCTGTTACGGTGCTTTCACTGGTCGCGGCACACACTTCCATGGTTTGAATTGCGTTGCGAGATCCCTCTTGAAGGTTATTAATCATTAATTGGATTTCTTTTGTGCTCGATTGTGTTCTGCCTGCAAGGTTACGAACCTCATCTGCTACAACAGCAAATCCACGACCTTGTTCGCCAGCTCGAGCTGCTTCAATGGCTGCATTTAGTGCCAATAGGTTAGTTTGCTCCGCTATATCACCAATCACATCCAATACTTTTGCAATGTTGTTTACATCGTTATCTAGGTTAGCGACAGCTTCGCTTGCTGTGCCTAGTTGGCCTGCTAAGCCTTGAATGTTATCTACTGTGTTGTGAATGAGTTGTTGGGTATGCTGGCTCTGTTTGTCGGCCTCGTCGGTGTTGCGCGCGGTATCGCTAGCTGAAGCAGCTACGTTATTGGCTGAAGAGGCCATCTCGGTCATTGCTGTCGCGATCATCTCTGTTGATTGCTGTTGGGTGTCTGTCAGTTGACCAATTGACCCAGCGCGATCTTCTACGCGCTGCAGTTCGCCTCTTAATGCCAGCATTGAAGCGTCAAGGTTTGATACTAGCTCAGCCAATGACTTACTCATTTGTTGTACGGCGTGATAGATACTGCCGTCAATTGCCTGAGTTTCGAAAGAGGTTTGAATTCGACCTTGTGCTACGGCTTGTACTGCTTCTCGTACGTCTTTAGGTTCGCCGCCAAGAAGCGCTAGCATGCGTTTAATGGATACAATTAGGCTCGCCAGAATAAGACCAGCAATCACGACACAAAGGAATAGCTGCCATTGAGCAGTAGACCAAAAACGAGCGTTAACTTCATTGAACCCGATACCAGTGCCGACAACCCAACCCCAATGTGGCGTTTTCTCTGCAATAGACTGTTTTTCTTCAATCGTTCCATCTGGCAGTTTTTGTGTCCAGGTGTACTCAATGATCTCGCCAGTACGATTACCAAGTACTCTTTGGATTAGCTGCCCAACACTATTGCCGTCGCCATCTTTAAAGTCGTTAAAACTGGTTCCGTGCAGTTGAGGATCTAATGGTGTCGCGATAAACGTCATGTTCTCATCGGCTACGTAAACATATTCATTATCTTTATAGATGTTGTTGCGTAGAAGGCGAGTAGCTAGTTGCTTGGCTTGCTCTTCTTCTAGTGTGCCATCAATCGCCATTTTTTCGACTTCAGTAAGAATGCTGTATGCGCTCTTAAACAGCTCTGTTACGCGAGCTTTGTTGTCCATGTTGCTAGCAACTCTTAAGGTCCATAAGCCTGTAGCCGTCAGTGCTAGCAGGGCGATCAAGATGATGCCCGATAATAAGTAAGCTTGCGTTTTTAGTTTCATATTTCCCCGCGCAGCGATTCAATAATTAGTATTAGGTATAATTCATCGAATCTTAATCTAAGTGGTGTAAGGCAGATATTAGAAAGACATCAAAGTATGATAGAGATTAAATTTTCGAAGAAAAAAAAGTAACAGGACTTGGTTCTATTTGTTTTAATGTGAATATTAGCGGGTCATGAACTTTATAAGGCGTTGGTTCTGTTGTAGTGGATATGCTTTATAGAACTTAGAATCAACTGCTGTAGTAAGAGTACTAAAAGGAGATAACTCAATTTATCGAGACTGATTAAGAGTTAGTGAGGAGCTGATGTGTATATTGAATAGAGTTTGTTTTTGTTCAAACGAAAAAAAGCCAAGTCTTTCGACTTGGCTTTCTTGAATGTGGCTCCCCTTGCAAGACTTGAACTTGCGACATACGGATTAACAGTCCGCCGTTCTACCAACTGAACTAAAGGGGAATTATTTGTGTCAACATCAGGTCTATAAAGACCATTATTTGTTAAGCACCAAATAATGGTGCCTCGAGGCGGAATCGAACCACCGACACGCGGATTTTCAATCCGCTGCTCTACCGACTGAGCTATCGAGGCAAAAGAATGGTGCCGACTACCGGAGTCGAACTGGTGACCTACTGATTACAAGTCAGTTGCTCTACCTACTGAGCTAAGTCGGCACACTAAATTCTTTATGCTTTTGTCCGTGTTGTTACTCCCTGTTAAAGAGTGTTGACACCAACAAATCAAATTGTGGTGCCCGGAGGCGGAATCGAACCACCGACACGAGGATTTTCAATCCTCTGCTCTACCGACTGAGCTATCCGGGCAACGGAGCGCTATTAAACGGATTTTCTGCATAACCGTCAACTCCTTTTTTGAAAATAATTAAAAAAACCGTTCGTTCGTTGTTTTTTTATTCAAAAGTGAGGGTTATGTTTTACCTTGGTTAAATTCTTTTTTGAATTGCGTTACTTTTTCGAGGTATCGGCGCGACTCTTTATTTGGATGCTTCTTGGTAAGCGCCCAGTAGGCTTGGCTCGGTTGCAGCGAGTTTAAGTCTTGCATTGCTCGCTTTCTGTCCTTACTGAAGGTATTGAGTACGCCACCAGTACCGCCGTTATAGGCTGAAATCATACTGTATTCAAGCGTTAATGGGTTTTTTACGTCTTTCAAATAACGATTTTTAAGGATGTAAAAGTATGCGGTGCCAGCATCAATGTTGTTTTCTGGATTGAATAAGTACTCAGGGCTTGGTTCACCAGGTTTCTTTTTGACGTGTTCAAATACATCTCGACCAGCGGTTTTAGGTACCACCTGCATAAGACCATAAGCATTAGCCCAGCTTACGGCGTACGGGTTGAAGCTACTCTCTGTCTTGATGATAGCGTAGATTAAATCTTCAGGGATGTCATAACGCTGAGACGCTCGTCGAACGATGTCGGCATATTGATAACTACGCTGGCTAGCGTGGTCGGCCACCATTGGGATTTCAACGTAGTAGGCTTTTTTAAAGTCGACTTCTTTGGTTTTTAGGTTATTCGCGATCAGGTAATCCGCAAACTGGTTCGCTCGCCAAGTCCATTGAATGGGCTTTTTTTCTTGGTCTACGACCTGATTATAGAGGAAAGGTTTGCCTTCTAGCTTGATGCTTTTAGAAGAGAATAGATCGACATGCGCCGGATCATCTGGCGTCAAAAGGGTCGTCATGATCGCATTTTTGAGGTGTTTTTTCGGTTCGGTAGAGGAAACCGTTTCCACCGTTATCAGGCCTTGGCTAAAATTCACTTCTGAACGACTTAAGTAATTATCTATGTATTTCACATAGTTACTCTTACCTGCTATCTTGATTTCACTGCTACCCCAACGTTTTTGAATGTTGCCTGAAAAGCTATCTATTAATGAATCTAGCGCCCCGGTATCTTTTTCAAATTGTCCGGGTAGCTCAGCTAAATTCTTCACAAACCGGTTGGTTGGCTCGTAATTGACATCATAAATGCTTTCGACAAATTCACGGCTGCAGCCAGTTAATAACATGGCTGTTAGGAAGTAACTTAGCTTTTTCATAGTTCCTCATACAAAAATGACATCGCAGCGTTAACCATGATGTCATTAAAAATTGCTTAAATAAATGTCTTATTCGCTTGGTGGAGTATAGCCATCAATTACGACATCTTTACCTTCAAAAAGGAAGTTAACCATCTCAGTTTCAAGAAGTTTACGATGCTCAGGATCCATCATGTTTAGCTTCTTTTCATTGATAAGCATAGTTTGCTTGCTTTGCCATTGTCCCCAAGCTTCTTTAGACACGTTGTCAAAGATACGCTTACCTAAGTCACCTGGGTAAAGTTGAAAATCTAGGCCTTCAGCATCTTTTTGAAGGCGAGCACAAAATACAGTGCGGCTCATAGTGGTTCCTCTTATCGCGTTCGTTGATTCAAACGTCGTCGTTCAGTTCAAAGGGTAGGCTCTCAATAAGCTGCTTTACAGGAGCGGCTAGGCCAATTTCTTCCGGTTTTGATAAGTTATACCAGAGACCTTTAGCCCCTTCCATTATCAAATCTGGTTGTTTATCTAATTTCACTAATACTGGCGTGATATCTAAGTGGTAGTGGCTGAAAGTGTGTCTAAACGCAATCATGGTCTTGATCGAATTGGTTTGAGTGTCTTTGATCGAACGAAGATCTAGTTGATGTTCGATCTCTGCGTTTTCATTTTGAGGGAAACAAAACAATCCGCCCCAGATACCAGATTGAGGGCGCTGTTCGAGCCACACTTGGTTGTCGTGATACAGAATCACAAACCATGTGTCTTTTACTGGCTTTTCTTTCTTAGGCTTTTTGCCAGGGAAGTCGAGCTGTCTATCGAGCTTCTTGGCCTCACACATGCTTTCAATCGGGCACAAGGTGCACTTAGGCTTGCTACGGGTACAAACCATGGCACCCATGTCCATCATTGCTTGGTTGTACTTATCGACATCTTTGTTCGGAGTATGTGCTTCGGCGTGTTCCCAAAGCTGGTTTTCGACTTTCTTTTGCCCCGGCCAACCTTCAACGGCAAAACTTCTCGCAAGCGTTCGTTTTACATTGCCATCAAGAATCGCATGAGGAAGTTTATGAACCGATGATAAGACGGCTGCTGCTGTTGAGCGACCAATCCCCGGTAGCGCGTTCATCTCTTCGATAGACAGCGGAAATTCACCACCATATTGCTCAGCAACGATCTTGGCTGCTTTATGTAGATTGCGAGCTCGTGCGTAATAACCAAGCCCTGTCCATAAGTGGAGTACCTCATCTTGTTCGGCGTTCGCTAGGTCGATAACCGTTGGAAAGCGTTCTAAGAAGCGTTGGTAGTAAGGAATCACCGTAGCAACCTGAGTCTGCTGAAGCATGATTTCAGATAGCCAAACGGTGTAGGCGGTTTTGTTTTGTTGCCAAGGCAATTCTTTACGCCCGTAGGCGTCATACCACTTTAATATGGCGGTTGCGAAAGGAGTCACGACATGCTCTATGCTTTGCTATTATTAGAAGCGAAATTGCACCACACTTAACGTTGGATGTAAAACAGACAAATTGTGTGGGAATTTATCCACGGAAAGACTTGCACCGGAGGCAATTCTTTGGATAATCCCCGCTTTGATTAATCAATGTGCAGGCAAAAATCAATGAGTGAAGTGACCACTAACGAATATACTGAAGACGGCAAACTGGTTCGTAAGATCCGTAGCTTTGTTCGCCGCGAAGGCCGCTTAACAAAAGGCCAAGAGAACGCGATGAATGAATGTTGGCCAACAATGGGTATCGACTACAACCCAGAGCTTCTTAACTGGAAAGAAGTATTTGGCAACGATAACCCGGTTGTACTAGAGATTGGCTTCGGTATGGGTGCATCACTGGTTGAAATGGCAAAGAACGCACCTGAGAAAAACTTCTTAGGTATTGAAGTTCATAGCCCGGGTGTTGGTGCGTGTTTAGGTACAGCTCGCGATGCTGGCGTAACTAACCTGCGTGTAATGTGTCACGATGCTGTAGAAGTATTTGAACACATGATCCCAGATAGCAGCCTGCATACTCTGCAACTGTTCTTCCCTGACCCATGGCACAAAGCTCGTCACCATAAACGTCGTATCGTTAAGGCTGAGTTTGCAGAGATGGTTCGCGGCAAGCTTCAACTTGATACTGGTGTTTTCCACATGGCAACAGACTGGGAAAACTACGCAGAACATATGATTGAAGTGATGAACGTAGCTCCAGGCTTCGAAAACATCGCTGAAGATGGTGATTACATCCCTCGTCCGGATGAGCGCCCGCTAACTAAGTTTGAAGCTCGTGGCCACCGTTTAGGTCATGGTGTTTGGGACATTAAGTTCAAGCGTACTAAGTAACTTCGAATCAAATTAAGTGAAGGGTAATCCGACTTAGGGTTTAACCCCTACACTTTATGGGATTGATTAAAGCCAACATTATTGTAATGTTGGCTTTTTTGTCCTTAGGCTTTTATTTCAGTAAAGGCTTAACGACAGAAAGTAATACCAATCACAGTAAGTAAGTGATCAGAAATAGCGTAGGAAAAAGGCTTGAGAACAAGGCAGCATTTTTCGATAAGTAGTTACTCTACAATCAAAAATTCTAACGCAGTTATCGAGCATTTTAACAAGCTAGAGTGAACAGTTATTTACTACGATTGGTATATGTTACACCCCTACAAAAATAACAATATAGAAGTAAGCGCACATGAAACCAACTCAAGCTATTTTGGCCGAGATCTTAGACGAAGTTCGTCCTTTAATTGGACAGGGAAAGGTCGCTGATTATATCCCTGCACTGGCTCGCGTATCGAACCAGAAACTGGCGATCGCGGTATACACCAATGAAGGTGAGGTGATTAAAGCAGGCGATGCTGAAGAAGCATTTTCTGTGCAATCTATTTCTAAAGCCTTGAGCCTGACGCTAGCTATGGTGCTATATAAGCCTGAAGAGATTTGGCAAAGAGTAGGCAAAGAGCCTTCTGGTCAAGCCTTTAACTCGATGATTCAGCTTGAGATGGAGTATGGTATTCCCCGCAACCCGTTCATCAATGCGGGGGCAATTGTCGTTGCAGACCTACTACAAAGCCGCTTGTCTGCGCCTAGGCACCGCTTGTTAGAGTTTGTGCGTCAGTTATCGGGTGATACTCATATTGTGTATGACAAGGTGGTAGCGGCTTCAGAAATGATGCACAGCGATCGTAATGCTGCCATTGCTTATTTGATGCGTTCATTTGGTAATTTTGAGAATGATGTTATCCCAGTTCTGAATAACTACTTCCACGCTTGTGCGCTTAAAATGACGTGTGTGGATTTGGCAAAAACCTTTAGCTATTTAGCAAACAAAGGCGTGTCGGTTCAAACCAAGAAAGAGATCATCACGCCAGTTCAAACCAAGCAGTTGAATGCTTTGCTTGCGACGTGTGGCTTGTACGATGGGGCTGGTGAGTTTGCCTACCGTGTTGGTATGCCAGGAAAATCGGGCGTTGGTGGCGGTATTATTGCTATCGTTCCTGGCGAAATGACGATTGCGGTGTGGTCTCCAGAGCTTGATCCTTCTGGCAACTCGCTCGCAGGTACTAAGGCTCTAGAGTTGCTTTCAGAGAGAATTGGTCGTTCTATTTTCTAAGAGAAAGATTCGAGCACGGACGTTGTCCTATAGAACGCTTCGCTCCGAGAGAGGGCTATAAAACAAAAAGGGTTGACCCTAAAGCCAACCCTTACGCAATGCTTCTCGAATCTCGAATCTCGAATCTCGAATCTCGAACTACTCGTCTTCTTCTGCCATAAAGGCTTCTAACAGATCATTGAGAAACAGCTTTCCTTTTTCAGTGATCTGCCAGTGAGTGTCGGTTTCCTTCAAGTAGCCTAGCTCTTTTGCCCATTCAATCGTTTTTTGAATCGAGTCAAAACCAAGCCCTGTCGTATCAATGAAATCCTGCTTTGGACATGCTTCCATTAACCTAAAGCGGTTCATGAAAAATTCAAAAGGGCGGTCTTCATTCGGCACTTCAAATTCATCTGATAGATAAGGTTTTACCATGTTTTGGTACGCAGCTAGATAGCCTCTAGGGTGCTTAACCTTAGTGGTACGAACAATGCGTCCATCTGTAAAGCTCAGCTTGCCATGAGAGCCACAGCCAATACCTAGATAGTCACCAAAGCGCCAGTAGTTGAGGTTATGTTGGCACTGATATCCCGGCTTGCTGTAGCCTGAAATTTCGTACTGCACATACCCTGCGTCTGCGAGCTTCTTATGGCCTAGGTCGAAGATATCCCAAAGGTCATCATCATCAGGCAGCGTTGGTGTTTTGTAATAGAACATGGTGTTAGGTTCTATTGTTAGCTGATACCAAGATAAGTGCGGAGGGTCGAGTTCTATCGCTTTATCCAAATCAGCCAACGCTTGTTCAATACTCTGTTCGGGTAAGCCGTGCATTAAGTCTAAATTGAAACTATTCAATCCAATCTTATGCGCTAAATGAGCAGCATTTACCGCTTCATCTTGACCATGAATACGCCCAAGTCTTTCCAGTTTCTCTTGCTCAAAACTTTGCACACCCACCGAGATTCGAGTAATGCCTGCCTTTTGGTAACCTGCAAAACGCTCAGCTTCGATAGTTCCCGGGTTGGCTTCCATGGTGATTTCTATTTCAGGTTTGAACGGGATGCGCTGTTCAATGCCTTGTAACAATCGGCCAATTCCTTCAGGAGAAAACAGGCTTGGGGTACCGCCACCAATAAAGATCGAATGCAGTGGGCGAGGCATACCATTGAGCTGATATTTTTCGATATCAGTATCGAGATCTTCAAGCAGTGCATCGATGTACTCTTTTTCAGGGATCTCGGCTTTCAGAGCGTGAGAGTTAAAATCACAATACGGACACTTTTGTACACACCATGGGATGTGTACATAGAGGCTAAGTGCGGGTGGTATTAGCGCTGCATTGTGCATTACAGAGCTTGCTCCTTGAGAGTCTTGAATAGTGACGCAAGCGCTTTACCACGGTGTGATAGTTGCTTCTTACGCGAAGATTCAAGCTCTGCTGAGGCGCAGTTATCTTCTGGTACAAAGAACACAGGATCGTAGCCAAAGCCATTCTCACCGTGTTCTTCAGTAAGAATACGACCTTCCCATTTACCGTGACACACTAGAGGTGTTGGATCATTCTCGTGACGCATTAGCACCAACACACAGTGGAAACGCGCAGTACGCTTTTCAGTTTCGACACCTTGCATCGCATCTAATAGTTTTTTGATGTTCTGCTTATCGGTTGCCCCTTCACCTGAGTAACGCGCTGAATAGATACCTGGCGCACCATTTAAGTAATCAACCTCTAAACCTGAGTCGTCAGCAATGGCTGGCAGCCCTGTTTCTTTCGCTGCGTGGCGAGCTTTGATGATGGCATTTTCAATGAAAGTCGTTCCTGTTTCAGCGACTTCTGAAACGTTAAATTCACTTTGCGCGACAACGTCAAAACCAAACTCAGACAGAATATCTGCCATCTCGCGAACTTTACCTTGGTTGCCTGTTGCTAAAACAATCTTACTCATGGGAATGTAGCTCTAAATAAGTTAATAAATGAAAAGTAAGGTTTGAGCTTACTCTTCTATATAGAATTTCTGTGTGAAACGCAGTGGACCAGTGCCTTTTAGGCCTGCGTTCACATCGATGTCGAAGGTGATGTTTTCTTCGTGAGTTACGGGGAACTCAGCAAGGTAATAAATCGCATCGCCTTCTTTGATTTCTCGAAACTTCAAAGTACGGGTGTTTCCAACGAGGTTCTTCGCTGTTCCCGTAATTTTAGCCGTTGTCGCAGGCTTGCCTAGAGAAGCCTTGTCTAACACGCTGATGTTGAGGATTGCTGAGTATCCATTTCGCTTAAGTTTGTATTGCTTAGCGACTTGCGAAGTTAAGAACGTGGAATTAAAAGCCGAGTAATGAACCTCGACATCCTTAATGTTCTTAAATTGCCCTGCTGAGCTTGGTAAGGCAACAAGAGCGGTGAGTAGTGCTGTTATCCATAAACGCATAATGACTCCAATAAATAGCAAAAAGCCATCATAGGATGGCTTTGACTTCAGTTGGGATTTGGCTTGGCGAGCATATTCGAACTTGCTTGTGCCTACCGAGATCTCCCTTTTCTATCTTAATTTGCCCTTTTGCGACCTTAAACTGTTTCGCAAGGTATTTCGCTAAATGGGCATTGGCTTTGCCATCAACCGGTGGTGCAGTAATGGCAATTTTCAGTTCCTGACCGTGCAAGCCGACAATTTTGTCTCGGCTTGCTTTGGGTTGGATATAGAGCCTAAGAAGAATATCGTCTTCCTCGGCCCAAACCGCTTTTGGCATCGTCAAAGTACCTGATGTTTGTACTTGAATTATAGCTGATACCAAATAGGGCCAATCATGTCGCCCATTAGGAAGTTCGCAAATTGCAGAACAATGAACAGAACCAGTACGCTTAGGTCGAAACCACCCATGTCCGGAAGGATACGGCGGATAGGCACTAGCATTGGTTCAGTCAGTTGATGGAATACGTACTCGATTGGACTACGACCTTGGCTTACCCAGCTTAGGATTGCACGGATAAGTAGAACCCAGAAGATCAAACCACCAGCCGCTTTGAGCAGAGACAGTGCACCAAAGATAAGGAAGCTAATATCGAAAACGGCAGCGCCGCCAGAGATAATCAGGTTTAGAGCAACGAACTTAAGTACACACAGCACATAAGCGAAAACAACGGTCGCTAGATCAAGGCTGCCGATTGATGGAATAACTCGGCGTAGTGGGGCAACAACCGGTTGTGTCGCTTTTACGATGAATTGTGAGAATGGGTTGTAGAAATCTGCACGTGATGCTTGTAGCCAGATACGCAAGATCACAACCATGATGTAAAGATCAAAAACGGTCGAGATCAGAAAGCTCATCGAGTTCATATTGTTTCCTTTTTCGGATTTACTTGTCGCTTAGATATAACCAGAGCGGCAAAATGCTTGTTTACCTTGATTGGTACTAAAACAGTTTTTCCATCTCTTCAGCTCGAGCAACCGCCGCTTGCATGGCTTTTGCTACGATGTCTGATAGTTGATGTTCGTTAAACGTGCGTAGTGCTTCTGCGGTCGTGCCGCCTTTGGATGTCACTTGTTCACGCAGTGTTGATAATTCAGTATCTTGGTTTGCTACCACCATCTCTGCCGCGCCTAATGCAGACTGCTGCACTAGCTTACGAGCTGTTTCTTGGTCAAAACCTTGCTTGATTGCTTCAGCTTGCATCGCTTCCATAAACAGGAAGAAGTAAGCCGGAGCGCTACCCGCCGCCGCAATGATGTTGTTGATTCCAGACTCTTGTTCAACCCAACTTACTTCACCTACAGCTTGCATCAGCTGAGATGCAAAGTCTTTATCATCTTGGCTGACAGTTGCATCGGCATAAAGACCGCTCATTCCTTTACCTAGCAGTGATGGCGTGTTTGGCATCACACGAACAAGGTTCAGTTGGCAGTTTAACATCTCATTGAGTCGATTCGCATTAATACCCGCAGCAATGGAGATAACCAGTTTGTTGCTAAAGTCGATGCTTTGTAAGGGTTTACATACATCAGCCATCATCTGTGGTTTCACTGATAACACAACAACGTCTGCTTTTTCAGCTGCGGCAATATTATCGCTGGTGGTATTGATGCCGTATTCTTGTTCTAACGGCAGCCTTCTGGTTTCTGAAGGTGCTGTCGCAGTAATCTTTTGCGCTGGGTAACCACTAGCAACTAAGCCAGCTACAATTGAGCGAACCATGTTTCCCGCCCCAATAAAGGCGATGTTCTTATGTACCATATATAAAATCCTGAGCGTGTCGCTGCGCGGATAAGGCGAAGCGGTATCAATACTTGTACTTGTCGTTACTTACTACGGCTATTTCGCGTAATCACGAGCGCCGAAAATAGCTGTTCCAATACGAACCATTGTGCTGCCAGCCTCAACTGCTGCATCCATATCACCACTCATCCCCATCGAAAGGGTATCAATGTCTGAATACTTCGCGGCTAGCTTGTCTTTAAGCTCTGCCAGTTGAGAAAATGCATTAAGCTGAGATTGATAGTCAGATACGTTTGCAGGAATCGACATCAATCCTCTTAAGGTGAGGTTGGGGAGCGATGAAATCAACTCCGCGAGTGCAAAAACTGTCTCTTCTGAGGTTCCAGATTTGGACTCTTCACCACTGGTGTTTACCTGAATCAACACTTGCAAAGGTGGAAGTTCGCTTGGTCGTTGATCATTAAGCCTTTGTGCGATCTTATCGCGATCGACGGAATGCACCCATTGAAAGCTTTCCGCGATTGGGCGGGTTTTATTGGATTGAATTGGACCAATAAAATGCCACTCTAAATTTAGGTTAGAATGTTGTTCTGAAAAGTGTTTTACTTTATCTACACCTTCTTGAACATAGTTTTCACCAAAGGCAACTTGGCCTCCGAGTGCGGCTTCTAGAATCGCATCAATAGGTTTAGTTTTGCTGACGGCTAAAAGTTGCACGGACTCTGGAGCTCGTCCGCACTTTTGCTCAGCACTACGAATCTGTGAGGTGATTTGTTCGATATTTTGTTGAATACTACTCATAGCTGACTTTACTTAAGGGAAAATAAATGGATATCACTGAGTTACTAGATTTTAGTGTAAAGCATAACGCGTCAGATCTACATCTTTCTGCGGGTGTATCTCCAATGGTACGTATAGATGGTGAAGTAAGGAAGCTTGGAATCCCAGCTTTGAGTCATGCTGATGTGCATCGTTTGGTTTTTGAGATCATGAGCGATTCACAACGCGGCGAGTTTGAAGAAAAACTGGAAGTCGACTTCTCTTTTGAATTACCCAATGTTGGTCGCTTTCGTGTTAATGCGTTTAACCAAGCCCGTGGCTGCTCAGCTGTCTTTCGAACTATCCCTGTCGAAATCCCGACTTTAGATCAGTTAGGTGCACCTGAGATCTTCGAAAGGATTGCTAACTACGAAAAAGGGTTAGTGCTCGTCACTGGTCCAACTGGCTCTGGTAAATCAACGACTCTTGCGGCGATGGTTGATTACGTAAATCGCAACCACAATAAGCATATTCTGACGATTGAAGACCCGATTGAATTCGTTCACACCAATAATAAATGCCTAGTCAACCAGCGTGAAGTTCACCGTGATACCCACAGTTTTAAAGCGGCACTGCGCAGTGCCTTACGTGAAGACCCAGACGTGATTCTGGTTGGTGAACTTCGTGACCAAGAGACGATTAGCTTAGCGTTAACCGCAGCAGAAACGGGTCACTTGGTCTTTGGTACTCTGCACACCAGTTCTGCGGCTAAAACGATCGACCGTATTATCGATGTGTTCCCAGGTAGCGATAAAGATATGGTTCGTTCGATGTTGTCTGAATCACTGCGCTCGGTGATAGCCCAGAAGCTGCTAAAGCGTGTTGGTGGTGGTCGTGTGGCGTGTCATGAAATCATGATGGCAACACCTGCGATCAGAAACTTGATTCGTGAAGATAAGGTTGCGCAGATGTACTCGATCATTCAAACGGGCGCAGCGCACGGCATGCAGACCATGGAACAAAATGCGAAGCAGCTGATGGCGCAGGGCTTGGTTGATTCGGAAGAGGTCGAGAAAAAGATCGAAATTGAAACCTCAATGTTTTAATCAAGGTGGACACAATGGAATTGAATCAAATCCTTGAGGGAATGCTTTCTCAAAAGGCATCGGATCTTTATATCACGGTTGATGCGCCAATCCTTTTTCGTGTGGATGGTGAATTACGCCCCCAAGGAGAGAAGCTGAATGCGGCTCAAGTTGCTCAATTACTTGATGCGATGATGGAACAAGACCGACGTGATGAATATCAGCAAACGCGTGAGGCTAATTTTGCGATTGTGCGTGACTTTGGTCGTTTTCGTGTCAGTGCATTCTTTCAGCGAGAGCTACCTGGAGCGGTCATTCGACGTATCGAGACTAACATCCCAACCTTTGAGCAACTAAAGCTTCCTGATGTACTACAGGACCTATCAATAGCTAAGCGCGGACTTGTGCTGGTGGTTGGTGCGACAGGCTCTGGTAAGTCGACCTCAATGGCTGCAATGACAGGCTATCGCAACACCAATCGCTCGGGACATATCTTGACGGTTGAAGACCCGATTGAATTTGTGCATGAACATAAAAAGTGCATCGTGACACAGCGTGAAGTTGGACTCGACACCGAGAGCTATGAAGTCGCGCTTAAGAACTCGCTACGCCAAGCACCAGACATGATCTTGATTGGCGAAATCCGTAGCCGTGAGACCATGGAATACGCGATGACCTTTGCTGAAACGGGTCACTTGTGTATGGCAACCTTGCACGCCAATAACGCTAACCAAGCGCTAGAGCGTATTCTTCATTTGGTGCCGAAAGAGCAGAAAGAACAGTTCTTGTTTGACCTATCGATGAACCTGCGTGGTGTCGTCGCTCAGCAACTCATTCGCGACAAGAATGGCAGCGGGCGTCATGGTGTATTCGAGATTCTGCTGAATAGCCCTCGTGTTTCTGACTTGATTCGTCGTGGTGAACTACACGAACTGAAAGCAACCATGGCTAAATCGAAAGAGATAGGTATGCAGACCTTTGACCAAGCTTTGTATGATTTAGTGATAGCAGGCAAGATCAGCGAAGAGGATGCGTTCCACAGTGCCGATTCTGCTAATGACTTGCGCTTAATGCTCAAAACTAGACGTGGTGATGACGACTACGGAACTGGGGCGTTGGCTGGTGTGAAGATAGATATGGGGTGATAAAAAACGCCTGATTTGATTCTAGGTTAAAATCAGGCGTTCATCATATTCATCGTTCGACTGCGTCTGTATTATCAACGCTTCTTGTTCTTAGGCTCGCTGATTACGTCTGCGTCAGTCGAAGTATGATTCATATAACCTGCATTATTGGAGCTTGTCGAACTGCATGCTGATATTGCTAGAGCTACGAAGATTGCTAGAAAAATTTTCATGTGAACTCCCACTTACCTAATAATGAATTGCTTCGACATTACGCCGTAATATCATTATAGGATCACAAAGGAGTTTAATCTTTGAGCTCTTAATTTTCGTTATGAATATTGTGCTTCAAACCAGCTCTCTAAAATGACGACTGCAGACTGGTTATCGACATTACCTTTACTTAGTGCTTTGTAGCCGCCCATTTCAAAAAGGTCGGCCCTTGCTTCTGTCGTAGAAAGTCTTTCATCATGCAGTTCAACATCGACACCAAAGCGCCCTTTTAGGCGATTGGCAAACTTCTTCGCCCTTGGTGTAATCGCGGCTAGATCTTTACCATGAAGATCGGTAGGAAGACCAACCACGATAAGATTCGGCTGCCACTCCTTAATTTGCTTTTCGATATCGTCCCAATTTGGGATGCCATCTTTGGCTTTAAAAGCTTTTAGAGGGCTTGCGGTGCCCGTGATTTCTTGTCCTATCGCACTACCGATACTTTTTGTACCGTAGTCAAATGCCATAATTGTTCGTGACATGGGGTTTCCAAATTTATCTGTGTTTGAGAGTGTCTGTTTATTTTACTTAGTTGATTTGAGCTAGGCGTGACCAGCGTCTGCTGAAAGCTGAGCTGCATTAATGCCTAACATCTGTACAGCGACTTTCCAGCGGTCAGAAATCGGTGTATCGAAGATGACCTTCGGATCGGCTTCAACGGTTAACCATGAGTTCTCGGTCAGTTCTGTTTCCAGTTGTCCGGGTTCCCATCCTGCATACCCAAGTGCGACTAAATAATTCATCGGCTCATCTTCTGTGCCCAACACCATCAAGATATCTTTTGAGGTTGTCACTGAGATTTGATCCGTCATGCTGATACTGGATTGATAGTTGCCTTTAGGTTTGTGCAAAATAAACCCACGGTCTTCTGCGACCGGTCCACCATTCAATACAGGCTTATCAAGACTTGCTTGGTTGGGTTTTGGCTGATCAGAATCAACCTCAACTTGCTTAAGCATGCTACCGACAGTGACATCAATAGGGGCGTTGATCATCAAACCCATCGCGCCTTCGTCATTGTGCTCACAAAGGTAAATCACCGAATTTTGAAAGTATGGGTCTTTCATTCCGGGCATAGCAACCAGAAAGTGGTTCGTTAAATTCATAGAGCCTCCTGCCAGTGTGTTCCCAGTAAAGGAAAAAGAGCGGCGTAAAGCCGCTCATTGTTCTTTGCCTAGATATTTCTGTGTTTTCGAATAGCTAAGGCTTTCTTTAGTTTAGGCTATTTAGCGTTAACGCGACGCTCAATTGCATCCATTAATTTACCTGTAACTGAAATATCAAAAGCGGCTTCAATTTCACGGATACAAGTAGGGCTAGTCACGTTAATTTCAGTCAGCTTGTCGCCGATAACATCAAGCCCAACAAAGATTAAGCCTTTCTCTTTCAGTGCTGGAGCAACTGCTCTTGCGATAGCCCAGTCTGTTTCACTTAGAGGACGAGCTTCACCTGTACCGCCAGCAGCAAGGTTACCTCGAGTTTCCCCTTTTGCAGGAATACGCGCTAGACAGTAAGGCATTGGCTCACCGTCAACCACAAGAATACGCTTATCACCATTGCTGATGTCTGGAACAAAAGTTTGTGCCATTGCGTAGTTCTGACCGTGGTTGGTCAAGGTTTCAATAATAACTGATACGTTTGGATCGCCTTCTTTCACACGGAAGATAGACGCGCCGCCCATGCCATCAAGTGGTTTTAGAATCACGTCGCCGTGTTCTTCTCGGAACGCTTTAATTTTTTCAGCTTTACGAGTCACGATGGTGGTCGGTGTCAGTTCAGGGAACCATGCCGTGAACAACTTCTCGTTACAGTCACGTAGGCTTTGTGGTTTGTTGACGATCAGTGCGCCGTTCTCTTCAGCACGCTCAAGAATGTAAGTTGCGTAGATGTACTCAGTATCAAACGGAGGATCTTTACGCATTAGTACCGCATCTAAATCGGATAGCGTGATAGTCTGTTCTGATTTGAACTCGTACCAACCGTTTGGATCTTCTTTTAGTTCAACAACCTTAGTGTCAGCAATGGCTACGCCTTGATCTAAATGTAGATCATCCATTTCCATGTAATGGATTTCGTAACCACGACGCTGAGCTTCAAGCATCATGGCAAAGCTAGAGTCTTTTTTGATGTTAATGGATGAAATTGGATCCATTACGATGCCAAGTTTGATCATTTTTTTCTCCTAGCCTAGATCGCCAAAACGGACTTGTAAGGCAGTAATTGCGGTTAGAGCTGCTGTTTCGGTACGAAGTACACGTGGGCCGAGTAGCGTCTCTTCAAATTTGTATTGTTCTGTCATGCCGATTTCTTCAGCCGACAAGCCACCTTCAGGGCCGATCAATAGGCGTACCTTACTGATAGGTTCTGGAAGGGTATTAATTGAGTATTTTGCACGAGGATGTAAGTTCAGCTTTAATGCTTCACTCGGTTCGCTACACCACTCTTCAAGTTGCATGATAGGGCGAATGACTGGAACCGTATTGCGGCCACACTGTTCACACGCCGCGATAGCAATCTTTTGCCACTGTGCGAGTTTTTTCTCGAAGCGTTTTGTATCAAGCTTAACGCCACAGCGCTCTGAAATTAAAGGGGTAATGGTGTTCACACCAAGCTCAACCGATTTCTGAATCGTGAACTCCATTTTGTCGCCACGTGAAATCACTTGGCCTAAATGTAAGTCTAACGGAGATTCGCTGCTGCGTTCGATGCGTTCAGAAACATTAACGGTGACATTTTTCTTTGATACTTCGGCTATCGTCGCAGGGAATTCAGCGCCACTGCCATCAAATAGAAGGACTTCTTGGCCTTCTTTCATGCGAAGGACACGACCAACATGACCCGCGGCATCTTCGCCTAAAGCGAGTGAACCTAACTGATGAATGCGTTCTGGGTGATGAATACGAGGGATTCTCATGCTGGTAAACCTATAAATATGTTCATTTGGGTATTTTGTCTCTGCCTAACATGGATGCTTTTAGTTGAAAAAACAAGGGTAGAGCAAGAGTTTCAGGGGCAATTCTGAAACTCTTGTTTGAGATAGTTAGGAATGTTGATTGTACGAGCGACGTTATTTACAAGCAGGGTAAACAAATGGGTTGTGATTACCTTGGATGGCATAGATTCGCTCATCACGAGTACATTCCCACTTGTCGACAGGAAATTGCTTGTTCCACGCCATCATTAGGTTGGTTTGTTGCTTAGATAGTTTGAAACCATACTCTTGGCTCATGTAAAGGTAAGTACGCGCGATAGAGCCTTTTGCTCTGTCTGGCGGCATAACTTTACGCTGCTTGAAGTTGACCTGCATTTCACACTGACCATAGCTCACACCATCCATGCCATTCCACTGACTGAAGTTGTAGTTGGAGCGATCACCGTTAACCTCGCCAATGGCCGGAGTTAGGTTGTGAAGGTCGGCTTCCATGGATTTGAATATTTTGTCATTGCGAGTGCAGTTCTTGCGCCCACCATCTTGCCAACACTGACGCTGGTGGCCAAATTGCCAAGCTGGAACCACGTGTTCCCACTCAATTCGACTCGCCCGCTTTTGTTGTTTTCGGACTTGATAGCCACAGCCATCAAGGTCGGGAATGCCTTTCTTTTTGTCCTTCCAAGTAATGTCACAGCCGCAATAAAATGAAGTCGGATGGTCGAGGTAAATCTTCACCGCTTCTCTTTTTGCTTTGGAAAATGAGCTCGGTGGTGCGGCGAGAACGCTTTGGGTTACCAGTAGGCCAAATACTATTGTTAAGTAAAAAGATACAGGTAGGCCAAATGCTTTGAAGGTGAGTTTTTGCATAGAAAAAGACTGATAAAAGTATGATAAACATCAGTCTAGCACTCAAATGTTAGATCTCTCTATTAGATTTGTTCTACCGAGTAAATCAACCTGTCACTAGCTTAGTTGAGTTCCCGTGAAAGCTAAGGTTTGCTGGCACAATTGGCAGCGGTAGGTCGATTGATTCCGAAGTACTTTGTTGTGTCGTCTGATTGATAATGGGTAAGTGGTGCACTCACATCGATATTCAAAGGTTTTCCCTTGAACTGACGCGATTTCAAAGCTGTGAGTTGTTCTGGCTGGCACGTTGAATACTTTTTCCATCACGTATTTCCACTCGTTTCCGTGAGGCCTAACACGTCCGAAAACCTGATGCGTGATCAGGTGTGCGAGTTCATGTGGCACAACCTCGTTGATGAAGGCATCTTCATTTTCAGAAAATAGTACGTGGTTGAGCTTAATTTCGTTGAGCTGAAGGTAGGCCTTTCCCGCCGCTTTGCCTCTTAACTTGAAGGTGATAGTTGGGTGTGGAAATTCACGAGAGAAATGTTGATTTGCGATAGCTAGGCATTCGGCCAATTTCTTATTTGCTCGGTGTTGTTGCGGGGTGTAAGACAAACGTTGTTAACTCCAAATAAAAGGCCTCAGCGTTTAAACCAAGGCCTAATCATAACATTGCTTGTTGATCTAGCGATGCTTTACACGTGATGTTTTTTCTTAATGATCTCGTGATAAGCGTGCCATGTAGCATAGCCAAGTAGCGGCATGGTGACGATCATTCCGATGCCGTAGGTGGCAAAACCCACCAAAATACCGGCACAAATAATACTCGCCCAAACCACCATTGCAGGGATGTTCGATTTCACGGCATTAAAGCTAGTGAAAATCGCACTCATCACATCAACGCGTCTCTCCATCATTAACGGAATTGAAAATGCTGAGATGCTAAATATGAGGCTTGCGATAACAAAACCAATCACAGAACCCGTAATTAAGAAGGGAGCGAACTCAGCCAGTGGTGCGCCTTGCACTGAAGGGTAGAGCGCGTGCAATAACGCAGCGATACGCATCCAGAATATCATCGCAACCATCAATACGATCGCAAAGGCCCATTGGTGGGTGGAGTTGCGAGTGATGGCTTTCATCGAGTGCAGTAGGCTTGCGTTGTGGCCTTTTTCTCTTTCCCAAGCTGCGTCATACAAGCCCAGAGCAAGAAACGGCCCTATTAGCATGTACACGATCAGGCTTGGCATTACGACCAAGTGTGTTCCTTGCCATTGGACAAGCTGAACAATGGCGATTGCCGCTCCCATAAAGCACAAACCGTAGAATGCGCTGATTAATGGCATTCTTACTAAGTCATGCAGAGCAAGCGACAACCAATGAAAGGGTGCGGAAATACTGATTTGGTTACAAGGAATGGTGCGAGCGTAATCCTTATCGCTGACCTTGTGTTTTTTATCGTTCAGTTCGGATGGGTGCGCGGTACGAGGCATAGATCCCCCTAGTTAAATAACGTCCTAGTTATAATTCCATAAGGCTCATCGATGTGGCTTGTGTGAGAGTTATGGTGTTGAGCTAAATTGCTCTTTGTCATCCCAGTTTTTGTTCTAGCGTGCATTTAACGAGCGTTATCAGGCTGAATTAATTTAAGTTAAATGTGAGCTTGATCTCTTAGGAGTTACCTTAACTATTGTCAGTAGTGTTAGAAAACACAAATTATCAGCGGTTTTTTATACTAAGTGGTTAACGGTAAAGAAGGGCATTAGAGAAGAGAATGGCGAGTGAAAGTAAGGTAAGTACATAAAAATAAAGCCCTTACTAAGAAGTAAGGGCTTTGAAGAAACAAATCGCAGTGGCTAAATTATTTTAGGCCAGCGAAGTCCGCAAGGATTGCTGCTTTGTCAGTCGCTTCCCAAGGGAACTCTTCACGACCGAAGTGGCCGTATGCAGCAGTCTGCTTGTAGATAGGCTGAAGAAGGTTCAACATCTCTTGAAGACCGTATGGACGTAGGTCGAAGTTTTGACGAACTGCTTCAATGATAATTTCGTGAGCTACTTTTTCAGTACCAAACGTTTCAACCATGATAGATGTTGGATCAGCAACACCGATAGCGTAAGACAGTTGAATCTCACAACGGTCAGCCATGCCAGCAGCAACGATGTTTTTCGCAACGTAACGAGCCGCGTAAGCTGCAGAACGGTCAACTTTTGATGGATCTTTACCAGAGAATGCACCGCCACCGTGACGAGCTGCGCCGCCGTAGGTATCAACGATGATCTTACGACCTGTTAGACCACAGTCACCCATTGGGCCACCGATTACGAAACGGCCTGTTGGGTTGATGAAGAAGTTAGTGTCTTTGTTGATCCACTCAGCAGGAAGTACTGGTTTGATGATCTCTTCCATTACTGCTTCACGTAGATCCGGTGTTGTTACTGAATCGCAGTGTTGAGTCGAAAGAACAACAGCGTCGATACCAACGATTTTACCTTGGTCGTATTGGAACGTAACTTGAGATTTCGCATCAGGGCGAAGGAAGTCAAGTTTACCGCTCTTACGTACTTCAGCTTGCTTCTTAACAAGAAGGTGAGAGTAAGTAATTGGAGCCGGCATTAGGATTGGTGTTTCGTTAGTCGCGTAACCAAACATGATGCCTTGGTCGCCTGCGCCTTGCTCTTTAGGGTCTTCTTTATCAACACCTTGGTTGATGTCTGGAGACTGCTTACCAATTGTGTTTAGAACAGCACAAGAGTCAGCGTCAAAGCCCATATCAGAATGAACGTAACCAATTTCACGTACTGTTTCACGAGTGATTTCTTCGATATCAACCCATGCAGACGTTGTTACTTCACCGCCAACCATAACCATGCCGGTTTTAACGTAAGTCTCACAAGCAACACGTGCTTTTGGATCTTGTTCCAAGATGGCATCAAGAACAGCATCAGAGATTTGGTCTGCAATTTTATCTGGATGGCCTTCTGAAACAGATTCAGAAGTGAATAGGTGCTTAGCCATGAGAGCTCCACTTTTAGTTTTTGGTGTAAATAGTTTATGGCGTCGCAAGCTAGGAAGCGCGCCATTAAATACAGTATATTTTGTAGGTGTTTCTACATCTAGACGGCTATTCTAAATTCCAGCGGTCGAATTACAAGCTCTTTTTTATGATATGTCATAACTAATCGTTTGCGTATCGATTGAGATAAGCCACTGCCAAGTGATGTAAATGTTCGAAAATTGCGAAAAATGACCGTTAAAATGCCAGTAAAACGTTTGCAGTCGCAATAGTCGTTTGAGAGAATACCCGCGCTAATTAAAATGAAAACATTAGCACTATCTCTTTTTTAAATCGCTTATGTATCCAGGAGCAGACATGCCTTCTCGTAAAGATCTAGCCAATGCAATCCGCGCACTTAGCATGGACGGTGTTCAACAAGCAAATTCAGGCCACCCAGGCGCACCTATGGGTATGGCTGACATCGCTGAAGTTCTTTGGCGTGGCCACTTGAACCACAACCCAGCAAACCCAGAGTGGGCTGACCGCGACCGTTTTATCCTGTCTAACGGCCATGGTTCAATGTTGATTTACTCTCTGCTTCACCTTGCAGGCTACGAGCTTTCAATTGAAGATCTGAAAAACTTCCGTCAACTGCACTCTAAGACTCCTGGTCACCCAGAGTACGGTTACGCTCCTGGTATCGAGACAACGACGGGTCCTCTAGGTCAAGGCATCACTAACGCTGTTGGTATGGCAATGGCAGAGAAAGCACTGGCTGCACAGTTCAACAAAGAAGGCCACGACATCGTAGACCACTACACTTATGCATTCATGGGTGATGGCTGTCTGATGGAAGGTATCTCTCACGAAGCATGTTCACTAGCTGGTACGCTAGGTCTTGGTAAGCTAGTTGCTTTCTGGGATGACAACGGTATCTCTATCGATGGTGAAGTGGAAGGTTGGTTCTCTGACGATACTCCTAAGCGTTTTGAAGCATACGGCTGGCACGTAATCCCAGCAGTAGACGGTCACGATCCGGAAGCAATCAATGCAGCTATCGAAGCAGCTAAAGCAGACCCTCGTCCAACGCTTATCTGTACTAAAACTATCATCGGTTTTGGTTCTCCAAACAAAGCTGGTACGCACGACTGCCATGGCGCTCCACTAGGTGCTGATGAAATTACAGCAACTAAAGCAGCACTTGGTTGGGAACACGGTCCTTTCGAAATCCCAGCAGATATCGCAGCTGAGTGGAATGCGAAAGAAGCGGGCGCAGCAAAAGAAGCGGCGTGGAATGCTAAGTTTGACGCATACGCAGCGGCTTACCCTGAGCAAGCAGCAGAATTCAAACGTCGCACTAACGGCGAACTTCCAGCTGAGTGGGAAGAGAAAGCAAACGCAATCATTGCTGATCTTCAAGCTAACCCAGCAAACATCGCTTCACGTAAAGCATCTCAAAACGCATTAGAAGCGTTTGGTCAAATGCTACCAGAATTCATGGGTGGCTCTGCTGACCTTGCGCCTTCTAACCTAACTATGTGGTCTGGTTCTAAGTCTCTTGAAGCAACTGACTTCTCTGGTAACTACATCCACTACGGTGTACGTGAATTCGGTATGACGGCTATCATGAACGGCATCGCTCTGCACGGTGGTTTCGTACCATACGGCGCAACGTTCCTAATGTTCATGGAATACGCGCGTAACGCAATGCGTATGGCTGCTCTGATGAAAGTTCAGAACATCCAAGTTTACACGCACGACTCTATCGGCTTAGGCGAAGATGGTCCTACTCACCAACCGGTTGAACAGATCGCTTCTCTACGTCTAACGCCAAACATGAGCACATGGCGCCCATGTGACCAAGTTGAGTCTGCTGTTGCTTGGAAACTGGCTATTGAGCGTAAAGATGGTCCTTCATCTTTAATCTTCTCTCGTCAAAACCTTGCACAACAAGATCGTAATGCTGAGCAAGTAGCTAACATCGCTAAGGGTGGTTACATCCTGAAAGATTGTGAAGGCAAGCCTGAGCTAATCATCATTGCAACAGGTTCTGAAGTTGAGCTTGCTGTTGAAGCTGCTGCACAGTTAACCGCTGAAGGTAAAGCAGTACGCGTAGTATCTATGCCTGCAACTGACGCGTTCGACAAGCAAGATGCTGAATACCGTGAGTCTGTACTTCCATCTGACGTTACTGCTCGTATCGCAGTAGAAGCTGGCATCGCTGACTTCTGGTACAAGTACGTTGGTTTCGGTGGCAAGATCATCGGTATGACAACGTTCGGCGAATCTGCACCAGCAGGCGAGCTATTCAAGATGTTCGGTTTCACTACTGAAAACGTAGTAAACACCGCGAAAGAGCTTCTTGCTTAATCATTGATTGCTAGCTTAGTGCTAACAATGAAATGAATAAAAAAACCGAGCGCTGAGCTCGGTTTTTTGTCTCTGGGATTTGTTTCTCCTAGACTCATCTCTATAAGCAACAGATCAATCTGTCATGAACAAGCTGAGTTATTCAAGTAATGCCTTTTGGGTAGGATTCAGTTATCATCTGTTGCACGAAATTTTGGTTAGATGTACGGAACTATGCTAAAAGTCGCGATAAATGGATTTGGACGAATAGGGCGTAATGTATTGCGCGCTGTCTATGAAAGTGGCAAAAGCCAACAAATCAAAGTAGTAGCGGTCAATGAGCTTGCTCAGCCTGACGCTATGGCTCACCTATTGCAGTACGACACCAGTCACGGCCGCTTCGGTAAGAAAATCTCTAACGATCAAGAGCACATTTATGTCCATCATGGCATTGGTGCTGAAGACAAGGGTGAGTTTGATACCATTCGTATCTTACATCTTGCTGATATTGAGCTGTTGCCTTGGCGTGACCTTGAGGTGGATATCGTTCTCGATTGTACCGGTGTTTATGGTTGCCGAGATGACGGCCTCGCGCACATTGCTGCAGGGGCGAAAAAGGTACTGTTTTCTCACCCCGGTGCCAATGACCTCGATAACACCATTATCTATGGTGTGAACCACGATACCATCGAAGCGGACCACCAAATCGTTTCCAATGGTTCGTGCACCACCAACTGTATTGTCCCTATCATTAAGGTTCTTGATGACGCCTTTGGTATCGAGTCCGGTACGATTACGACTATTCACTCTTCAATGAATGATCAACAAGTTATCGATGCGTACCACAGCGATTTGCGTCGTACTCGAGCAGCAAGCCAATCGATCATTCCTGTCGATACCAAGTTGCATAAAGGTATTGAAAGAATCTTCCCGAAATTTTCCAACAAATTTGAAGCTATATCTGTGCGTGTGCCGACGGTAAACGTAACAGCGATGGATTTAAGTGTCACAATTAATGCAAATGTGAAAGTTAATGACGTAAATCAAACCATTGTTAATGCATCCCAGTGTACATTACACAATATAGTTGACTATACTGAAGCGCCGCTCGTTTCCATCGACTTTAATCACGATCCCCATAGCGCAATCGTTGATGGTTCACAAACGCGAGTGAGCAACGGCCACTTAGTTAAAATGCTAGTGTGGTGTGATAATGAATGGGGCTTTGCGAACCGAATGCTGGATACGGTTCTTGCAATGCAAGCTTCTGAAGGCAAGAAGTAAGACCTAGAAGCAAATGTGCGGATTATTTATTTTTTAGCTTGAAATAAATACTAAGAGTCCACATATTATTAGTAGTGAAAGAATTACCAGTTGAATAATTTATAGGCTTAGCAGGGTTGCTGAGTTTCCAAAACTTTATATTTATTTAAATTTTAGAGGACAAATCATGTCTGTGATCAAGATGACTGACCTGGAACTTGCAGGTAAACGCGTATTTATCCGTGCTGACCTAAACGTACCAGTAAAAGACGGTAAAGTAACTTCAGATGCACGTATCCTTGCATCTCTACCAACTATCAAACTTTGCCTAGAAGCTGGCGCAAAGGTAATGGTTACTTCTCACCTTGGTCGTCCTACTGAAGGCGAATACAACGAAGAGTTCTCTCTAGCTCCTGTAGTTAACTACCTAAACGACGCACTAGACTGCGAAGTTAAACTAGCTAAAGATTACGTAAACGGCCTAGAGCTGAACGCTGGTGAACTTGTTGTTCTTGAAAACGTTCGTTTCAACAAAGGCGAGAAGAAGAACGAAGAAGCACTTTCTAAGCAATACGCTGCACTATGTGACATCTTTGTAATGGATGCATTCGGTACAGCTCACCGTGCTCAAGCTTCTACACACGGCGTTGGTACTTACGCTCCTGTAGCATGTGCTGGCCCTCTTCTAGCTGCTGAGCTTGAAGCGCTTGGTAAAGCAATGGACAACCCAGCTCGCCCACTAGTGGCTATTGTTGGTGGTTCTAAAGTTTCTACTAAACTAACCGTTCTAGAATCTCTTTCTAAAATTGCTGACCAGCTTGTTGTTGGTGGTGGTATCGCGAACACATTCATCGCTGCTGAAGGCCACAACGTAGGTAAGTCTCTATACGAAGCTGACCTAGTTGAAACGGCTCAAAAGCTAATGAAAGAGTGTGCTATCCCAGTAGCAACTGACGTTGCATGTGCTAAAGCATTCGACGAAAACGCAGAAGCTGAAATCAAGCACGTTTCTGAAGTTCAAGACGACGACATGATCTTCGACCTTGGTCCAGATTCAACTGCGGCACTAGCTGAAATCATCGGCAACGCGAAAACAATCCTTTGGAACGGCCCTGTAGGCGTATTCGAATTCAAGAACTTCGAAGCGGGTACAGCTGGTATCTCTAAAGCAATCGCTGAGTCTGCAGGTTTCTCTGTAGCAGGTGGTGGTGACACGCTAGCAGCTATCGATAAGTTCGGTATCAAAGCTGACGTTTCTTACATCTCTACTGGCGGTGGCGCTTTCCTTGAATTCGTTGAAGGTAAAGTACTTCCTGCAGTAGCAATGCTTGAAGAGCGTGCTAAAGCATAATTGATTTAGAAAGGCGAGATGTGAATCTCGCCTTTTAACGTTTGCTGCATATCACACTTTTTTGCTAGAATGGCATAAGTTGTGAGCAAACGATTGCAAGTTTTTAAACTTAAGTTTTTTAATCTTAAAACGATAGAATAAATAGGACTATTTCCATGTCTAAGATCTTCGATTTTGTAAAACCTGGTGTGATTTCTGGCGATGACGTACAGAAAGTATTTGAAGTAGCAAAAGAAAACAAATTTGCTCTTCCTGCTGTAAACGTTGTTGGTACTGACTCTGTAAACGCAGTACTAGAAGCAGCTGCTAAAGTTAAAGCTCCAGTAGTTGTTCAGTTCTCTAACGGCGGCGCTGCATTCTTCGCAGGTAAAGGCGTTAAACTTGAAGGTCAAGGCGCACAAGTTCTTGGCGCTGTAGCTGGTGCAAAATACGTACACGCTGTAGCTGAAGCTTACGGTGTTCCAGTTATCCTGCACACTGACCACGCTGCTAAGAAACTTCTTCCATGGATCGACGGTCTACTAGACGCTGGTGAAGAGTTCTTCGCACAAACTGGTAAGCCTCTATTCTCTTCTCACATGCTAGACCTTTCTGAAGAGTCTCTAGAAGAGAACATCGAAACATGTGCTAAGTACCTAGAGCGCATGGCTAAAATGAACATGACAATCGAGATCGAACTTGGTTGTACTGGTGGTGAAGAAGACGGCGTTGATAACTCTGATATGGACGCATCTGAGCTTTACACTTCTCCAGAAGACGTAGCATACGCTTACGAGAAACTAATGGCTGTTAGCCCACGTTTCACTATCGCTGCATCTTTCGGTAACGTACACGGTGTTTACCAAGCTGGTAACGTTGTACTTACTCCAACTATCCTACGTGACTCTCAAGCATACTGTGCAGAGAAGTTCGGTATCGCACCTAACGCTCTAAACTTCGTATTCCACGGTGGTTCTGGTTCTTCTGAAGCAGAAATCCAAGAGTCTATCGGCTACGGTGTTATCAAAATGAACATCGATACTGATACACAGTGGGCAACTTGGGACGGTATCCGTCAGTACTCTGCTGACAACTTCGATTTCCTACAAGGTCAAATCGGCAACCCAACTGGCGAAGCTGCTCCAAACAAGAAGTACTACGATCCACGCGTATGGCTACGTGCTGGTCAAGCTTCAATGGTTGCTCGTCTAGAGAAAGCATTTGCTGACCTTAACGCTGTAGACGTACTATAATTCTTTGAATTAAGTACTCTTTAAGTTTTAAAAACCCGCTCATTGAGCGGGTTTTTTTATATCTGATAAAAACTTGTACTAAATATGTGAAAAACCTAGCGTGCGGTGAATAAATTTCGTAGTCTTTTAGTTATCGGTATTTGTGTTTATCGGTAAGTTTTAATAATTCAAAAGCTTACATAAATATGACTTTGCAATCTGTCAAAGATAGGATATCGTGCCGAAAAACTGAACTTGGTTCAGTTTATAAAAAGGACTTGGCTTTAATTTACTTTTAACACAATGACTTAACGGTAATTACACTGTTTATTATATTGCAGAGTAAATGAGGCTTAAGGCAGTTTAGCCCATAGCATATTATATAGAGGATGCACATTATGGCTGATAGTTCGACAGCGATTGAGACTCCACTTGTGGATGGTTTGTCTCAAGTAGAGCAGTGGTTAACAAATAATTCAGATTTATTTATCCAATATGGCGTAAATATCATTTCAGCACTGATAATTCTATTTATTGGTAACCTTATTGTTAAAGCAGTAGCGAATAGCGTGTCTAAGGTTCTTCAGAAGAAGAAAATGGACCGAGCAGTTGTGGAGTTCGTCCATGGTTTAGTTCGTTATTTGTTGTTTGTGATTGTTTTAATTGCTGCACTTGGTCGTTTAGGTGTTCAAACGGCATCTGTAGTTGCTGTTATTGGTGCGGCTGGTTTAGCCGTTGGTCTTGCACTACAAGGCTCACTATCTAACTTTGCTGCTGGTGTACTTATCGTTGCATTCCGTCCATTTAAGTCTGGTGACTATGTGGAAATTGGTGGTGTGGCAGGTTCAGTTGATTCTATTCAAATCTTCCAAACGGTTCTAACAACGCCAGACAACAAAATGGTTGTAGTACCTAACGGTAGCGTTATCGGCAGCCCAATCACAAACTATTCTCGTCATGCGACGCGCCGTATTGATCTAATGATTGGTGTTTCTTACAACGCTGATCTTCAGAAGGCAAAAGCGCTACTGACTAAGATCTGTGAATCTGATGAGCGTGTACTGAAAGAACCTGGCGTTCAAGTTGGTGTTCATACGCTTGCTGATTCTTCAGTTAACTTCGTTGTTCGTCCATGGGTTAGCACTGCTGACTACTGGAATGTTTATTTCGACCTGATGCAAGCAATCAAAGAAGGCTTGGATAACGAGGGTATCGAAATTCCATTCCCGCAAATGGATGTACACATGAATAAAGTAGAAGCTTAATTCCTAGTTAGTTTTTATAACTATAAGCTTTTATAAGGAAAGGCGGATAACTTAGGTTATCCGCCTTTTTTGTTGGTTTCATGAAGCTAAATAGATTTACCAGTATTGCTCAATAAGTCCATCGGTAAGCACCGTTGCTATGGCGAACATCATGGTTGCGACTGCGATATCAATGCCTTTCTTAACCTTAGGTTTAGATAGCGTCGGGCCTAGTTTTGCAGCGCCTAATGACAAAGAATAGAACCAGACGAACGAAGCCAATATAGTCCCCATAGCAAATGCAATTCTGTCGTTGCCTTCAAATTGCCCACCAATGGATCCAAGAATTACCACGGTATCCAAATAGAGATGTGGGTTTAATACTGTTACTGCCAATGCCCCTAAAATAACGGTGCGCTTGCCGCGAGCCAGTATCTCTCCTTTCGACTCCTCGCTTGAGGGTGCTTTAAAGGCACTGCGCAGTGATAACAAACCATACACGGTTAGAAAAGCGATGCCGCCTAACGTCACTGAGGTGAGTAGCAATTCATTTTGCGACAGAATCGCACCGCCACCAAAGATACCCAATGAGATAAACAGAGTATCGAGCAGGCTACAGATTGTCGCGGTGGTTAAATGGTGGTTGCGCTTTATCCCTTGATTTAGGACGTACGCATTCTGAGCGCCAATAGGGATAATCATACTTGCCCCTAGACCAAAACCTTGTAATAAAACCCAAAAACTCATTTTAACCTCCACTTATTTAACGATATTTACGTGCTATATGGCGAAGATACTCTGACCCTTTAAATAAGTATAATTAATGATTTTAATCCATTATTAGAGTTGCTAATGTGGTGATGAGTTAGCTTAAAAAGGAAGCAAATTGATGCGCGGATTGGATTATAAATGGATTGAAGCACTGGATGCTGTAGTAAAACAACGTAGCTTCGAAAGGGCTGCTGAGCAGTTATATATCTCCCAGTCGGCGGTATCTCAACGCATCAAACAGCTGGAAAAGTGGTTGGCTCAGCCAGCCTTGGTGAGAGAAAGCCCGCCTAGGCCAACGCCTGCGGGTAAAAAACTACTGGGCTTATATCGCCGTGTTCGTTTGTTAGAGCACGAGCTTGTGCCTGAGTTGATGAATGAAGAGGGTAATCAACCACTATCGATATCCATAGCCACCAACGCTGATAGTTTGGCGACATGGTTGCTACCAGCTTTGTCGGATGTGATTAAGTCTCGCCAAGTCGAGTTGAACCTCGCGATTCATGGTGAGTCGAGAACCATTGAAAAGATTAAAAGTGGCGAGGTGGCCGGTGCAATCAGTTTGGAGTCTCAAGCGATTCCTGGCTGCAGTGCTGACTATCTCGGTAGGATGGATTATGTGTGCGTGGCTAGCCCTGACTTTCATCAGCGTTACTTTGCAGAGGGCGTAAACTACGCCACTTTAAGCAAAGCGCCTGCGGTTTCCTATGATCAATACGATGATCTGCATAAGAAGTTTCTGCATGATCATTTTAACGTACCGAGAGACAGTGTGATCAATCATACAGTCGGCAGTTCAGAAGCATTTGTGCGCTTGGCATTATCGGGTGTAGCCTATTGCTTGATCCCCCGATTACAGATTATCGATGAGCTCGAGTCTGGTGCTCTGATTGATATTACCCCTGGCTTTCTGCTCTCTTATCGCATCTATTGGCACCATTGGCAGCTTGAGAGCGGAGTATTAAAAGAGGTATCCCAAGCAATATTGAGTTTTGCTCACAATCACTTACCTCAGTAAACTGTTGGTTTTTTTAGCGTCAAAGTTCTGTTAGAAGTGTGTGCTCTGGATTGGCTAAACGATAAATTGCTCTATGATGAAAGGACATTTGTTTAGCATAGGTCATACCTAATGAAGCTTGTACCAAAGATGTTAGCAACGTCTCTTACTCTTACTGCGGCGTTGAGTGCTGTGAGTTTTCCATCATTGGCTGACTCTCCATCCTTTCCTCATATTTCAACGACAGGCTATGGTGAAGTGATCGCTACACCTGATATGGCGACATTCTCTGTGAGAGTCGTGGAATCGACGATGACTGCTGAACAGGCTAAAAATACCGTTGATAAAGTCGTGACAGGCTTTCTAAACAAGCTGCATCAAGCTGGTGTTGATGAGGCGAGTGTACACAGCTCTAACCTGTATTTATCTCCTCAATATCATTACCCGAAAGATGGCAAACCGGAACTGGTTGGCTACCGCGCCTCACGTAATGTGACCGTTCAAGTGACTGAGCTAGCTAACCTTAATGAGTACATGGATATTGCGATTGGAGAAGGCATTAATCAGATCGACAACATCCAACTGCAAGTTCGCGACCAAGCTAAGTATCAAGAGCAAGCGCGCTTAGAAGCCATTAAAGATGCGACATCAAAAGCTAAATCATTGGCGAGTGGTTTTGAGCGCGAGTTAGGTGATGTATGGCGCGTGGATTACAACGCCCAATCTTCTCAGCCAGTACTCATGCGTTCAATGGCGATGGATGCAAGAACAGAATCGAACTCTTATGAAGACTCAACGATCACCATTCGTGATCGCGTGAATGTGATCTACCAGATCGAAGAGTAATGACAGTGCTATAGAAGGTTTTGGATCATGACGACCTAATTACCTACGATAGGCCAAATGCTAAAAAGGCTCTCATGATGAGAGCCTTTTTTATGCATTTTGAGTGCGATGATTAGTGAAGAAGACGAGCACGGATTGTGCCTTCGATCTCTTTCAGTTTAAGCAGTGCTTCTTCAGAGCGATCGGCTTCTACATCGATAACGACATAACCCATATCAGCCGCAGTCTGTAGGTATTGACCCGCGATGTTGATCCCTTCCTCAGCGAAGATGGTGTTGATCTGAGTTAGGATGCCTGGGCGGTTTTCGTGAATGTGTAATAAACGAGACGTTCCAGTATGCAGTGGTAGTGATACCTCAGGGAAGTTAACACTTGATAGCGTAGAGCCGTTATCAGAGTATTTCGCTAGCTTACCAGCAACTTCAACACCAATGTTCTCTTGTGCTTCTTGAGTTGAACCACCCACGTGAGGCGTTAGGATCACGTTATCGAACTGCATTAATGGAGACTCAAACGGGTCTGCATTGGTTTTTGGTTCTGTTGGGAAAACATCAATAGCCGCACCTGCAAGGTGTCCAGACTCCAGAGCGCCACACAGAGCAGGAATATCGACTACCGTGCCACGAGCTGCGTTGATAAAGATAGAGCCAGGCTTCATGCGCTCGAACTCTTCTTTACCCATCATGTCTTTTGTTTCGTTGGTTTCAGGTACATGCAAAGAGATTACGTCACACTTGTTCAGTAATTCCGTCATGGTATGAACTTGCGTTGCGTTACCCAGAGACAGTTTGTTTTCAATGTCGTAGAAGTAAACACGCATGCCAAGGTTTTCAGCAATAATACCCAGTTGAGTACCGATGTGACCGTAGCCAATAATACCTAAACGCTTACCACGGGCTTCGTAAGAGTTGTCGGCACTCTTTTTCCAGATGCCACGGTGTGCAAGCGCGTTCTTTTCTGGAATGCCACGTAGTAGCAATAGAACCTGACCAAGAACGAGCTCAGCAACGCTTCGAGTGTTTGAGAACGGTGCGTTGAACACAGGGATACCGCGTTTTGCTGCTGCTTGAAGGTTGACTTGGTTAGTACCAATACAGAAACAACCGACGGCAACCAGCTTTTCAGCTGCATCAATAACTTCTTGGGAGATATTAGTGCGAGAACGAATACCAATGAAATGAGCATCTTTTACTGCTTCAAGAAGTTCATCTTCCGGTAGCGAGCCTTTGTGGTACTCAATGTTTGTGTAACCAGCGGCTTGCAGTACTTCTACAGAAGAAGGGTGAAGACCTTCTAGAAGTAGAATTTTAATTTTTTCTTTTTCCAGTGAAACTTTGGCCATTGTTCTCGTCCTTAAAATGGAAAGGTTGGGCAAATGCGGCGCACGTGCTACAAAATGGCTGAAAGGGGAACAAATTCACCACTTTGTTAGGAGACAAACGTTTTCCCTGTGCGTCTTCTGAACAATAAAGTAACAAAAAAAAAATGTTTTGGGTAAGAAAATTACGGAATAAGACATAATTTTACAGCAATAAAGCAAAAAAAACGGCGCCCTAGGGCACCGTATGTAATGAAGTAACAGAAAACTCAATCTTCTATTATTTATTCTTCGATTTCTGCACCTTCAGGCGTGCCGGTGATAACCACATCAGCACCACGGTGAGCGAACAGACCAACCGTCACCACACCAGCTATACCATTGATGATATCTTCTAGTTGTTTCGGGTTTTCGATCGCCATGCCGTACACATCTAGGATCACGTTGCCGTTATCGGTTGTGCAGCCTTCGCGGTAAACTGGGTCACCACCAAGCTTAACCAACTCACGTGCCACGTATGAACGTGCCATTGGGATTACTTCAACAGGCAGTGGGAATTTACCCAACACATCAACTGCTTTAGTACCGTCAACAATACACACAAACTTATCAGAGATAGCCGCTACGATTTTTTCACGAGTCAAAGCAGCGCCGCCGCCTTTGATCATATCGCGAGTTGGGTTGATTTCATCTGCGCCATCAACATAGATGTCTAGCTTAGCGACATCGTTACACTCATACACTTTGATCTCTAGCTCTTCTAGTCGCTGCGTTGAAGCAACAGAGCTTGAAACCGCACCTTTGATTTTGTCTTTCATTGTGCCTAGTGCGTCGATGAAGTGATTTACTGTAGAGCCAGTACCTACACCTACAATGCTGCCTTCTTCAACATATTGAAGTGCTGCCCAGCCAGCTGCTTTTTTCATTTCATCTTGAGTCATGCCATTCTCCTGAATAAGGTCTTGCGCTTTGAATTGATCGTTTGCGTAATGATGAAGTTAACGTTTAGATATTGAGTTAACGTTTCTATATCGAGGTTAACGTTTGCGGCGCGATTATAGCGCTTTAATGGTTGTTTTCCCATTGCCAAGTTTTACTCGGAGTCACGATTTTAGGTAACGGAATGTCCCATTCTTCAATCGGTAGCGTATCAACATGTTGGCAATCATGAGCCAAACCAATAGGAGCTGCACCTTCGCCCGTCTCGAACCACTTTGCCAAGGTGCGATCGTAATATCCGCCGCCCATACCTAAACGATGGCCATGGGAGTCAAAGCCGACAAGGGGCGTAAGAATAAGGTCGAGTTGCTGACAAGGTTTAACCAGCATTTGATTGAGCTGAGGTTCGACAATACCGTACTTATTCAAGACCGTCGGTGTGGTTGGCGAGTAGTGTAAAAACAGCAGGTGCCCGGCAGAGAAGGGGTGCAATACTGGTAAATAAGTTTGCTTACCTTGCGCCCATAACCATTCGATTAAAGGCTGAGTATCGAGTTCGCCATCGATAGAGATATAGAGGGCAATATGCTGAGCAGACTGAATTTCATCAAGCTGCATGCACTGCTTAACTAAGTCGATACCGGATTGAGTTTGTTGGTCGCCAGATAAGGCATTGCGTTTGATACGGATCTGTTTGCGAAATTCGCTGCGTGTGAGCGTCTTCATAAGAAGGGATACCCCAAAGTGCCGTTGAGAATAGATGGCCCTTGAACCAGCGAGTTCAAGGCGGATCAGCAATGATTACCGTAGGCTTCTCGGTCGGGCCGAGCATGCTCAATAGCACTCAAGTACTAACCCTTAGGGATTGCTTATCGGCTCGGGGACGTGAATCCTCTGACAAACACTCCAGGGTAAATTTTGTGTACGCTATTGCTGTCCGTGCTTAACTTTACTGAGGACATCTGAAAGTGATGTCGTGAGCTGTTCCATTCGCTCGGTCAGTGCGTTTTGTTCATCATTTGCTTCAAACTTCTTGGTTTGTAATTCGTAGCAAATATTCAGAGCTGCGATAGTCAGCAGCTTCACTTCATTGGTTACCTTAGTACGTTCAGCCATCTCTTTCAATCGATTATCAAGATCGGCCGCCGCTGCAATCAATGACTCTTCTTGCCCTGGTGGACAATTCACTCGAGTCAGTTTTCCTAATATTTCAACGTCTACCGCTTGATTACTCATGATGGATGAACTCTTTAACGCGCTATTTTAAGGCTGTTGCCCTTCGCCATTTTTTGAGAAAGAAAAAGTGCAAGTACCGATGAGGAAGCAATCTCCTCTGAGGGAGAAACTATAGGTAAACCGCTATTAAGATTCAAGCTTTTCAGAGTGACTGTTTGTAAATGAGAGCTTGAGCACACAGTAATTCAGCAAATTGAACAATTGGTAGTCAGTCATCCTTCAATTGCTGGGGATCGATGCTTACCAGAATTGGGGTGAAGTGGTACGATTATACTATCGATATAAAGAATAACTGAGCGAGCTATCTGATGAGCGAAACTACTTTACCTGACTACCTAACGGTTGCGACTGAACTTCAATCGGCAAGTCTAGCCGTAACCCCTGCTGAGATGCATGGTTTATTAACGGGTATGTTAAGCGGAGGCTTAAACCTTGCAGATAAAAGCTGGCAACCACTGATCTTCGATTACACCAATGAAGGCATGGGCTGGCCAGATCGCGCGCTAACGCTTGCGGAAGCAACACTGAAAGTCACAACCAGTGAAATCACAGGCTCAGGCATGGAACTGTCTATGCTGCTGCCGGACGAAGACGCAAGCGCAAGCCTATTTGACTTGGCTGATGGTGTGTCTGATTGGATTAACCATTTCATTTCTGGTCTAGGCTTGGTTGGCGCTCAATTGAACAAAGCGTCTGACAGTACAAAAGAAGCATTAGCTGATCTAGAAGAGATGGCTAAGCTAGGCATTGACGAAGAAGATGATCTGGAAGAGCAAGCGCAGCTTCTAGAGCACGTTATTGAGCACGTAAAAGCGTGTGCACTAACGATTCATGCTGAATTTGGTGCTCGCCCATCTGAAGATGCGGCGCCTACCATTCATTAATTCGTTGGCCGGTTTGAGGTTATGATGGCTCAGTATGATGTTGTAATTGCTGGTGGCGCAATGGCAGGGGCAACCTTAGCCCTTGCTTTGAATCACCTAAGCCAAGGTTCACTGTCGATTGCGGTAGTGGAGCCTTATCAGGTTGATCATCAAGCTCACCCTGGGTTTGATTCTCGTTCGATTGCTTTGTCCTATGGCACGGTGCAGATCCTGGATTCTTTGCGCTTATGGCAATCTATCGCTCCGGTCGCGACCCCGATTAAAGATATCCATGTTTCGGATCGCGGGCATGCCGGAATGACAGACATCTACAGTGAAGAGCTTGCTGTAGATGCGCTTGGCTACGTGGTCGAGTTAGCAGATGTGGGTCGAATCTATCAGCAGAAACTTGAATCAGAAGCGGCAATTACCATGCTTTGTCCTGAGTCTGTTAGTAAAGTTGAACGTGAAGAAGCGTTGACGACGATTGAACTGACAAGTGGGCAAACAGTAACCACTAAGTTACTGGTTGCTGCTGACGGTGCAATCTCAACCTGTTGCCAACAGCTCAATATCTCATTGAGTGAGCACGACTTTGAGCAAGTCGCTGTGATTGCCAATATTGTGGCGAGTGAACCTCACCAAGGTCGCGCATTTGAGCGTTTTACCCATCATGGGCCAGTTGCTCTATTACCGATGAGTGACAACCGTTTATCGCTGGTTTGGTGTTTAACACCAGAGCAAGCACAAAAAGTGATGACGCTAAACGACAATGAATTTCTTGAGCAATTGCAGAATGACTTTGGCTGGCGACTTGGCCGATTAGAGAAGGTCGGCAAGCGCGCGAGTTACCCTCTGATTCTTCGTCACCGACAGCAAAATATCTCTCATCGATTTGCCATTGTTGGTAATGCTGCTCAAACGCTTCACCCAATTGCGGGGCAAGGCTTTAACCTAGGCATCCGAGATGTGGCTTCCTTGGCAGAAGAGTTGTGTACCCAGTTAGATGATGTAGGTCGTTACCGTGGTCTTGTTAACTTTAGAAAGCGTAGAGAACAAGACCGAGACGCAACGATCACGTTGACTTCAAGCCTAGTTCACCTGTTCTCAAACGATTATATGACCGCTCGCATTGGGCGTAATCTTGGGTTAGCCGTAATAGATAACCTTCCACCACTTAAAGGTCCACTTTTGCGTCATACGCTTGGCCTAGTAGAAAGATAAGGTAATAAATAATGATGCAAAGTGTTGATATCGCGATTGTTGGTGGTGGCATGGTTGGCCTAGCGCTTGCTGCTGCCCTAAAAGACAGTGACCTAAGAATCGCTGTCATTGAAGGCAGAGCGCCTAGTGAAGGGCTGAGTGAGCTGCCTGATGTGCGTGTATCCGCGTTGAGTCGTTCTAGTGAAGTGATTCTTCGTAACCTAGGTGCATGGCAAGGTATCGAACAAAGACGCGCTGCACCGTATCAAGCGATGGAAGTGTGGGAACAAGACAGTTTCGCTCGTATTGAGTTTGACTCGACACGCTTGGCTCAGCCTAATCTTGGTCATATCGTTGAAAACCGTGTGATTCAATTAGCGCTGCTTGATCAGGTTAAGAAACAAGACAACGTCAGCCTGTATATGCCCGCAACGTGTAAAACGATGGCGATTGGTGAAAGTGAAGCTTGGTTAACATTGGACAATGGTCAAGCACTGACAGCTAAGTTAGTTGTTGGAGCAGACGGCGCAAACTCTTGGGTTCGTAAGCAGCAAGATATCCCATTAACACATTGGGATTACGGACACAGTGCGATTGTCGCGAACATCAAAACCACAGAGCCGCACCACAGCGTTGCTCGTCAAATCTTCACGCCTCAAGGCCCATTGGCATTCCTACCAATGCAACCAAGCAACATGAGCTCGATTGTTTGGTCTACGGAACCAAATCGTGCCGAGAACCTCGTATCAATGTCGGATGCTGAATTCAACAAGCAGTTAACAGCTGAGTTCGATGCAAAGCTGGGCTTATGCGAAGTGGTTGGTGACCGTTTTGCCTTCCCACTGCGCATGCGTTATGCGCGTGACTTTGCGGTAGAGCGTGTGGCTTTGGTTGGTGATGCTGCTCATACCATTCACCCATTAGCAGGGCAGGGCGTGAACCTTGGCCTATTAGACGCAGCAAGCCTAGCGCAAGAGCTGTTAAAGCTATGGTCTGCGGGTGAAGACATTGGCACCAAGCGTAATCTTCGCGGCTACGAGCGCTGGAGAAAAGCAGAGGCGGCGAAAATGATTGCTTCAATGCAGGGCTTTAAAGATCTGTTTGAAGGCGATAACCCAGCTAAGAAGCTGATTCGTGGCATTGGTATGAAGCTTGCGGGCCAATTACCGGGTGCGAAAGATGAGATCATGAAGCGCGCACTGGGTTTGTCTGGCAATCTTCCTGACTTAGCTAAGCGTCCAGTGACTCATCGATAATGACATAGTGTTCTGGTGGTATATCGAATCATCATTGATACGAAAATTGGTACGAAAAAAGGGTTGGCATAATGCCAACCCTTTTTGTTTTTAATTCTGTAGATAATCAGGTCATGCGTACGCGCAGCGCAGTTTCATGATTTCACTATTTATTTCTTTCACTGTTTGAAAGTGACGTTTTTCTGCTCGGTCTGGTAGCACTAGCTTACCGTTATCAAACTCAAATTTTCCTACGCCGTAAATGTAGATTCGTCCTTTGAAAAGTCGACTTACATGTTTAGCAATCATACTCGGTGTATAGCGCTTAAACAGTCTCATTCTTAATTATCCTTATATTTACCTAGCCTGCATATTATAGAAAAACTCCGAGATAATAATTGTGATAAGCATGGAGTTATATGCAGTAGCGTTGACGTTAATTAGATATTTGTGCTGTTCTAAGCACTTTCTTCAGTAAATATCTATTTTTACGTGAGCTCCTCCCCAAAATAATACTGAGTAGTGAACTGCCGTGAACTTTTCTGTTCAGTATTAAGCAGTGACAATGTTACAAGTATAAGAATAGGCGGGATTTTTTTGTTTGTGTAATCAAATTGTAAATTTCGGACAAAAAAAAGCCCGTCTAAAACGGGCGAATAGTCACAGATGCATTACACAAAAGTGGATACTGATGTTACTCAGTGGATTCACTTGCACTGATTTGCTTAATAGCTAGTCAGTAAATTTACAATAACGCAAATTTAACTTTGTGACTACTTATGCTTTTATTTTGAGTAACTATTTATTAATGGTGTGCTCTTCTTATGACGAGGTTCACACTAAAAATGTACTCAATGAAATATTAAAATGAAGTTTGCGAAGCATGATCTAAACGATCATCGACTGATGTCCGCGACGGTCGGTGCACATAGCGCCATAAGATCATTGAGATCCAGCGCAACGCCAGCCATTCGGTCGCCGGAGCTAATGGTTACGGTCGAGTTGTTTTGAATGGAAGGATCAAAAATGATCGGCATGTGTCTCTTGAGAGCGAGCGGACCAACACAACCCACTTTAAAACCGGTGATCGCTTCAACATCAGCGAGCGACACGCAGGTCATTCGACGGCAATTCAGTACCGAGCGTACTTTCTTGGGGTCGACAGAGCGATCGCCAGCAGTACAGGCTAACGCATACTGGTTGCCCATATCCTTGAGCAGGATGCACTTCACCATTTGAGAGGCGTCGATGCCTCGCTCTTGTGCGGTTTCTTCAATGCTGGTGGTTGGCTTGCTTTGCATCAGCAGGCGATAATTCACCTGCTGTTGATCCAGCCATTGTGTAATCTGCGTTTCCACGTGGTTACTCGTCGTCAAGGCTGTACGGCAGTGGCAGGATATTCCATGTTTGATCAGGCTGCGCGGTCAGTCGCAGCTGAACATCGTCATCAAGGTTGTTTGGCAGTACCATCAAACCAATCGCTCGGTTATCAGCAAATTGATAGACGTTTAATAGTCGGCCTGCGCCACGCCAGTTCTCACCCACACTACGTTCCAGTTCAATAGGGTTTTCTAACGACAGCACGTCCGCAGTTGTGCCCGACACAATGCGCATCTCACGCTTGTTCATGCCACGGTACTTAGCACGAGCAACCGTTTCTTGACCTGTGTAACAGCCTTTTGAAAAGCTGATACCGCCAATCGCTTGCAGGTTAAGCGCTTGAGGGATGTGCTCGTTTTGCTCTGCTTTCGATAGGTTAGGCTGAGCATCAAGAATTTCATGATATTGCCAAAGTGTTTCTGATACTTTCTCCGCAGCGCTGTTTGATACCAAGGCTTCAGCGGCTTCTTCTGTCACAAGTAGAGCCCAGCGGTTATCTTCAACTTGAACCGCTGTACCACCAGAGATAGCACGCACATTACCTTGGCTTTCTGAAATAGAATCAATGTATTGATTAGCTGACGAACCCATCACACCGATAACAACGTCAGACGTTTGCTCGATATCGACCTTAGAGAACACCGCGTACTTCTTGATTTCAACGAGCTCGACTTCAATCGCTGATTTAGGTTGCATGAGTGCGTAGCCACCGTTGTGGTGGAACAAACGAAAGATACTCCATACCTTTCCTTTTGCATCACAGTGCGCGCCTAATGTGGATTCATCATTAGGAAGAGTGACGACATCGCACGTTACTTGACCCTGTAGGTACGACTTTTTGTCATCGCCTATCATGGTAATTGCACTCCAGTCTGATACGTGTGTCATCATCAGTTCTGGAAGCGATTCATTTTGCGTATGAGCGAGTGGCTGAAATATGTTTTTCCAATCCATTTTATCTTTCCTAAGAATTTTATTTGGCTCTATGTTAATCCGGTTCTGTTTCTTTGTCAGCCTAGGTTTTTTTGTGAGCTTAGATAGGGACTGTGACTCACATAGTAGTTGCAGGGCGTATGACTTGTTACACTCCGAGAAAGAAAAATTATAGGTGAGGATAGCCAATGTACACTGCAGAGCAGAAAGCACGAATTAAATGGGGTTGCCGTCGCGGCATGTTAGAACTTGATGTAGTCATCATGCCATTTTTCGAAGAGTGTTTTGATTCATTGCAAGAGCAGGAACAGCGCGAGTTTGTTTCTCTATTAGAGTGTGATGATCCAGATTTGTTTACTTGGGTAATGGGACACGGACGCAGTGAAAACCTAGGCCATGCATCAATGGTTGATAAAATTGTCGCACACAACCTCAGCAAGGTTCGTTAAGCTTCAGCTTAACCCTTCGTATTCCGCATTATTTGCAAAAGGCACTATTTTTGGGTGCCTTTTGTTTTTCATCGTCCTGTCTTCTATTCCACTTGCCGCCAGCCTTTATTGCTTAGCTTTAATGATCCGCTTGTTCAGAAACAATCATGTGATTCTAAATAGTGTCTATGGGCGTTTTGATTACAGAGAGGATGGTGATATTCGACTCAATGACCGAACTTACCGACTCAAGTCCGTTGATAAGATCTGGGCGCAGTTCTTCGTTAAATTGCAGTTTGAATGTGGGCACTCGGTACTGCTTTGGCGGGACAGCTGTTGCGAGCGAGAATATCGCCATTTTCTGGCGAACTTACAACGAGCGCGCTAGAGAAGCCAAACTATTCGATGAAAGAAAGTATTAGATAAAAGAAAGCGTTAGACAAAAGAAAAGGGAGCACTCGGCTCCCTTTCGTTTAATCATTTTCCGCTGACGGCTAATTCGCTAAGCACGTTTAACCAATTATTATGATTGGCGTTTCTCTGGCGTCAGAATCGTTGGGCCACTGTCTTCTGCAAGTTCAGGGTAATCCAACGTGTAGTGGAGGCCGCGGCTCTCTTTACGTTGCATTGCACAACGAACCATTAGTTCTGCCACTTGTAGCAAGTTACGCAGTTCTAATAGGTTATTCGAAACCTTGAAGTAGCTGTAGTACTCATGAGTTTCTTGTTGCAGCATCTGAATGCGACGCAATGCTCGCTCTAGTCGTTTATCCGTTCGAACAATGCCCATGTAATCCCACATGAATAGGCGCAGTTCGTGCCAGTTGTGTTGAATGATAACTTCTTCATCACTGTTGGTGACCTGGCTTTCATCCCATGCTGGCAGTTCAGCGCACAGTTGAGATTGGTCGATGTTCTCAACGATATCTTTTGCTGCTGCCCATGCGTAAACCACACACTCAAGCAGTGAGTTAGAAGCCATTCGGTTTGCACCGTGTAAGCCGGTGTAGCTCACTTCGCCAATCGCATACAAGTTCGTTAGGTCGGTTTGACCCTGCTTATTCACCATGACACCACCACACGTGTAGTGAGCGGCTGGTACGATAGGGATCGGCTCTTTGGTCATGTCGATACCCAAGTCCATCAAGCGAGTATGGATCATCGGGAAGTGCGCTGTGATGAATTCTTCAGGCTTGTGGCTGATATCAACATACATACAGTCGGCACCTAAGCGCTTCATTTCGAAGTCAATTGCACGAGCAACCACATCACGTGGCGCCAGTTCACCGCGCTCATCGAAGTCCTTCATAAAGCGAGAACCATCTGGACGACGCAAGTAAGCACCTTCACCACGCAGTGCTTCCGTTAGTAGGAAGTTACGCGCTTCTGGGTGGAATAAACAAGTTGGGTGGAACTGGTTGAACTCAAGGTTTGCCACACGACAACCCGCACGCCAAGCGATAGCAATACCATCACCTGAAGAAACATCTGGGTTAGAGGTGTATTGGTAAACCTTTGAAGCGCCGCCTGTTGCTAATACAACAAACTTAGCGCGCACGGTTTCAACATGTTCTTGGTTACGGTTCCAAATGTAGGCACCGATCACCTTGTCTTTTGAACCACCAATCTTATCTTCCGTGATCAAATCCAGCGCATTGTGGCGCTCGAAGATCTCGATATTTGGGTGGTTGTTGACGTTATCTTGTAGTGAGGTTTGCATCGCCATGCCAGTTGCATCGGCAGCGTGCAGAATTCTGCGGTGACTGTGGCCACCCTCACGAGTGAGGTGATATTTTGGTTGGCCTTCTGTGCTGTTCTCATCTTTATCAAATGGAACACCACCATCAATCAGCCATTGCACACACTCTTTCGCATTTTCAGCAATGAATTGAACTGTATCTTCTTCGCATAACCCAGCCCCAGCGATTTGAGTATCCTCTACATGAGACTCAATACTGTCCGACTCATCGAACACCGCGGCGATACCACCTTGTGCGTAATACGTCGATCCTTCGCTGCGTGGTCCTTTGCTTAATACAATTACTTTTGCATGTTCTGCTACGCGTAAGGCTAATGACAAGCCTGCCGCACCACTTCCTACCACTAATACATCACACTGATGTTCACGGTTTGCGTTCATAAAACTTATTAAATCCCGGGCTATAGTCGAGTTGTCCACTCTCAATTGACTTTGTCTTGTTTTAGGAGTTTGGCTAAGACTGTTATAATCTCTCCAGAGTCATCCTTAAACGCTATGCAAAATCAATATATAGACAGCTATCTAGAAATATTTAATTGCTCAATACCATTGCTTTTGCTCAAGTTTCCCCAAATTGATAGGGATAGCTATTTTTATTACATCACATTGTGAAACAATAATGGCAAATAATTTTAAGAAAGTTGGAACTTTCGGTATTTGGCTTAGTCACAATAGTGCTCTTGTAGACGGTGGTGTCAATACTACATTTCGCATAATTAGTCCCCATATCTGTGAAGGTGAGGGTTATAACAATAGGAGTACCCGCTCGAATGAACGAGCAGCTAACCGATCAAGTGTTGATTGAGCGAGTTCAGAGTGGAGATAAGCAGGCATTTAACTTACTAGTGGTTAAGTATCAAAACAAAGTTTGTAATCTTATCTCTCGATACGTGAATAATTCCGGTGATGTACCTGATGTAGCACAAGAAGCTTTTATTAAAGCTTACCGCGCGATACCTAACTTTCGTGGCGAGAGTGCCTTCTATACATGGTTATACCGAATTGCCGTGAACACCGCTAAAAATCATATCGTTGCCCAAAGCCGTAGGCCGCCAGCAACCGATGTAGATGCAGAAGATGCAGAATATTACGAAACAGGCAGCGCGTTAAAAGAAATATCGAACCCTGAGAACTTAACGCTGTCAAAAGAATTGAAACAAGTTGTTTTTGGAGCGATTGAAGCGCTACCAGAAGACTTAAAAACTGCAATGACGTTGCGAGAGCTCGAAGGTTTGAGCTACGAAGAGATTGCAGAAGTAATGGATTGCCCTGTAGGAACCGTACGTTCGCGTATTTTCCGAGCTCGTGAAGCGGTGGAAAAGAAAATCAAACCTCTTTTGCAACGCTAGAACTTGTAATAATTATGGTGAAAATAATGGCTGATAAAGAAAAGCTTTCGGCACTCATGGATGGTGAAACGATCGATAAAGCTCTCATTGTAGATCTAGAATCTGATCAAGAAAGCATGGATACTTGGCAGAGTTACCATTTAATTGGTGATGTTATGCGTGGGGATTCGCCAGAAACTCCAGAGTGGAACATTGCTAATAGTGTAGCGGCAGCGCTTGAGAACGAGCCTGCACATGGTTCAATGTCGAACCTGCACCAAGTGAATGTTGAACCTACTGTTGCTCCAATTGAAGAGCAACCTAAACCTCAGCAAGCGAAGCGTCAGCTTCCGGCGTGGTTACAACAGTTTGGACAAGTTGCCGTGGCAGCGTGTGTTTCATTAGCCGTTGTATTAGGTGTTCAACAATATGGTGGTAGCGACCCTGCAGCACCAGAGCAGTTGCCTGTACTCCAGACGATTCCATTTGCCGGTTCTGCGGAACCAGTAAGTTTAACGCGTGACTCTGTTGAGAAACCAGCATCTGAAGCTAACTTGCAAGAGCAGCGCAAACGCGTTCATGCATTGTTAGAAGATTATGAGCTGCAGCTAAGATTAAACAGTGATGCATCGCCAATGCAAGATGCACATCTAGAATCGGACATTGAATGAAGAAAATCCTGGTCAGTGCACTGACACTGTTCAGCTTGATGTCTCCAACAGCCTTTGCAGAGGAAACCACTGCAAAGGCCTTGTTGCATCAAATGAACGAGGCCAGTCAGCATCTAAATTACGAACTCTCCTACATTTTGATAAAGAAGAGCAGTATTGAGCCTCTTGTTTATCGCCATGCGGTTAACGACGACCAACAACTTGCACACCTTGTTTATCTAAGCGGCCCTGTTCGTGAAGTCATTCGACGTGGCAACGAAGTTAGCTACATCGAGCCGGGTACAGAGCCATTTACGATTCAGTCAGGCAGCATGGTTGCGCCTGTTATTCCGATGATTAATCGAGATATCGAATCTCTGAATCAGTACTACGACTTTGTGAAAGTTGGTCGCTCTCGTGAAGCAGGTAGCACCACTCAAGTGCTGCGTGTCGTGCCGAAAGATGGCCTTCGCTACTCTTACGTGGTTTGGGTAGACGAAAAAACGAATCTTCCTTTGCGTGCCGACCTTTTGGATCGTGATGGCGAAGTGCTTGAACAGTACCGCACTATCTCTTACGTGGTGAACGATAAGATTGCTGAGGCTATGGGTGGCTTGAGCCAAGCTCAATTGCCGAAAGTTTTATCATTACCGGAAGGCTTAGTGAGTGAAACTAACTGGCAAGCGTCGTGGATTCCTGAAGGGTTTAAATCAAAAGAGCTTAGCCGCTATCAAATGGCTGCGACCGATAAAATGGTTGAAAGTCAGCTTTTCAGTGATGGACTGTTTAACTTTTCGGTTTATATCGCGGAAAAAGATGAGCATTCATTGAAAGGGCAGCTGGTGCGTCAAGGGCGTAGAACCTTGCACAGCTTAGTGATTGGCGATAAAGAGATCTCTGTGGTTGGTGACATTCCGCCGGCAACTGCAAAACGTATTGCTCAGTCAGTTACATTTAATAAATCGGTACAAGCGCAATGATGACCGCGCTGGCGACCGTTAGCTCGGTTGAACAAAAAGGTAAGCAATACTTTGTTCAATTGAGCTGCGAACAACAAACCAGTTGTAGCAGCTGTTCTTCTCAAAAAAACTGCGGTACGGGTATTGTGACCAAGGCTGTTGGCAATAAATCTTTGTTTTGGCAGCTTAAAACCAAAAGCTTAGTCAAAGCTGGACAAATCGTAGAAATTGGCTTTCCAGAAAAAAGCCTACTTCAGTCGGCGGCGATTGTTTATCTCATCCCACTTTTCATGTTGATGATTGGTGCTGGTTTTGGGCAACTCTTGTTACAACCCTTACTCCAGGGCGGCGAGGGCATTGTTATCTTAAGTGCAGCACTGTTTACTGCTGGTGGGATTGCCTTAGCGAAGCGGTTAGCCAAACCCATGGAAGACAAATCCAAGCAAGAAGTCGTCTTGATTCGAATCCTAGGTGAGTCTCTCGTCTAATTTATGATGCTTCTTGCCCTTAAATTGGGTAGAATCTGCCAACTTGATTGAAATGCCGCCACCAATGCTGACTGTAGATTGGACGCGTCGCGGCTTTCTTATTATCCCTATTCAAAGAGTTTAGTCACACCAAGCCTATGAAGCACATTCGTAATTTTTCGATTATCGCCCACATCGACCACGGTAAGTCGACCCTTTCTGACCGCTTAATCCAAGTTTGTGGAGGATTAAGTGAACGTGAGATGGCAGCTCAGGTCCTCGATTCTATGGATATAGAACGCGAGCGTGGTATTACAATTAAAGCGCAGAGTGTGACTTTAGATTACAAAGCTAAAGATGGTGAAACTTACCAACTTAACTTTATCGACACTCCTGGACACGTAGACTTCTCTTACGAAGTATCTCGTTCTCTAGCGGCTTGTGAAGGCGCACTACTTGTAGTGGATGCTGGCCAAGGTGTTGAAGCACAAACTCTAGCAAACTGTTACACAGCAATCGAAATGGAACTGGAAGTAGTGCCAATCTTGAACAAGATTGACCTACCAGCTGCTGAACCAGAACGTGTTGCTGAAGAAATCGAAGAGATCGTTGGCATCGATGCGATGGAAGCGACTCGCTGTTCTGCGAAAACAGGTTTGGGTGTTGATGATGTTCTAGAAAACATCGTGACGGCAATCCCGCCACCGGAAGGTGATCCTGAAGCGCCTCTACAAGCGTTGATCATTGACTCTTGGTTCGATAACTACCTTGGCGTAGTTTCTTTGGTTCGTATCAAAAACGGTAAGCTGAAGAAGAACGATAAGATCAAAGTAATGTCGACAGACCAAGTATGGGGTGTTGACCGTCTAGGTATCTTCACGCCTAAGCAAATCGATACTACAGAGCTAAATACTGGCGAAGTAGGTTGGGTTGTTTGTGGTATTAAAGACATCCTAGGTGCACCAGTTGGTGATACGTTGACGCTTGCAAAAGGCGGCAGCACTGAACGTCTACCTGGTTTCCAAAAAGTGAAGCCTCAGGTATACGCTGGTCTATTCCCTGTATCATCTGATGACTACGAAAACTTCCGTGACGCGTTAGGCAAATTAAGCCTGAACGATGCATCACTGTTCTTTGAACCAGAAAGTTCAGCAGCACTTGGTTTTGGTTTCCGTTGTGGCTTCTTAGGAATGCTTCACATGGAGATCATCCAAGAGCGTCTAGAGCGTGAATACGACCTAGACCTAATCACAACTGCTCCAACAGTAGTGTATGAAGTTGTAAAAACAGATAAAACGGTTCTTTACGTTGATAGCCCGGCTAAACTGCCAGCGGTTAATGACCTAGAAGAAATTCGTGAGCCAATTGCACGCTGTAATATTCTGGTACCTTCGGATTACCTAGGTAACGTAATCACACTGTGTGTTGAGAAGCGTGGCGTACAAGTAGACATGGTCTACCACGGTAACCAAGTTGCTGTGACGTACGATCTTCCTATGGCAGAAGTAGTTCTAGACTTCTTCGACCGTCTGAAGTCAACGTCTCGCGGCTATGCATCATTGGATTACAACTTCCAACGTTACGAGCCATCAAACATGGTACGTGTAGACGTACTGCTGAATGGCGAAACAGTTGATGCACTAGCTATCATTACGCACAAAGATATTGCTCAGTCTCGTGGTCGTCTACTGGTAGAGAAGATGAAAGAATTCATCCCTCGTCAGATGTTCGATATCGCGATTCAAGCAGCGATTGGTAACCACATCATTGCTCGTTCTACAGTGAAACAACTGCGTAAGAACGTAATCGCAAAATGTTACGGTGGTGATATCAGTCGTAAGAAGAAACTTCTTAAGAAACAAAAAGAAGGTAAGAAGCGTATGAAGCAGATCGGTAACGTTGAACTGCCTCAAGAAGCTTTCCTTGCAATCCTTCATGTTGGCAAAGACTAGGTATCAATCGCACTAACTATCTGCTGAACATTACTGGTTAAAATCGTTTATTTCTTTGTTGCAAAGATTGCAATTAGGCCCACTAGTCACTGCACTTTGCGCCTCGAACTAAACGATTTTTCCTTCGTAATCTTCCCAGCATTTAGTCAGCATGATTGATACAAATTAGAAATATTAAGCAGAGTGAAAGAGTTATGCTCTTTCACTTTCGTTATTTTTAAAGAAATGAAATTTAAGGGATATCAATGGCTAATACATTTTCGCTTATCTTAGTGATCGTAACTCTAGTGACCGGCATTGTATGGGCGTTGGAAAAGTTTGTGTGGGCGAAGAAGCGCCAGCAAAAGCTTGCTGACGTTGAAGCACAATCGAATGGCCTAGACGCTGAAACTAGCGCAAAAGTTACGGCTCAACCTTGGTGGGTTGAGAACAGTGTGTCCATTTTCCCGGTAATTGCATTTGTTTTGATCTTGCGTTCATTCATCTATGAACCGTTTCAAATCCCTTCTGGCTCGATGATGCCAACCCTTTTGGTTGGTGATTTCATCTTGGTAGAGAAGTACGCGTACGGTCTAAAAGACCCAGTATGGCGCACTCAATTGGTAGAAACAGGCAAGCCAGAACGCGGTGACTCAATCGTATTTAAGTACCCACCTCAGCCAAACATCGACTACATTAAGCGTGTTGTTGGTATGCCAGGTGACACGATTCGCTACAGCAGTCGTAAAGAGATCTGCATTCAGGCGAAGGGTACAAGTAGCTGTGAACCAGTGAAACTAAGTAATGTTGAAGAGAGCCAATTTATTCAAGATGGTGTGCCTCTGATTCAGCTGAACGAACAGCTTGGAGACGTAGAACACCAGATTTTAGTTAACCCATTGCGCCGCGATCGTGTGCAAGCATATCAGCCTCGCAATGGTGTTAACGAATGGGTCGTTCCAGAAGGCCAGTACTTTGTGATGGGTGATAACCGTGACAACAGTGCCGATAGCCGTTACTGGGGCTTTGTCCCTGAAGCAAACCTTGTTGGTAAGGCCGTTGCTATTTGGATCAGCTTCGAATTCGAACGCGGTTCAGACAGTGTACTTCCAACATGGATTCCTACTGGTGTGCGTTTTAATCGCATCGGTGGGATTCATTAATCGATCACATAACACATCGAGAGAGCATGAATTCTCCAATTGATAAACTAGAGAGAAAGATTGGCTATCAGTTTAATGATGCCGATCTTATCCACTTGGCGCTGACTCACCGCAGCGCCGCAGGTAAACATAACGAACGTCTTGAGTTTCTGGGCGATTCAATTTTAAGTTTTGTTATCGCTGATGATCTTTACCACCGTTTTCCTAAGGTAAACGAAGGTGATATGAGCCGCATGCGCGCAACATTAGTACGTGGTCATACATTGGCAGAACTAGGTCGTGAATTCGAACTAGGAGATTACTTAAAATTAGGTCCAGGTGAGTTGAAGAGTGGCGGTTTCCGTCGTGATTCTATTCTAGCGGATGCGGTTGAAGCGGTCATCGGCGCTGTCTATTTAGATAGTGATACCGAGACGGTTCGCGGCATTATTTTAAGCTGGTACCAATCTCGCCTAGATGCTATTCAGCCTGGAGTATCTCAAAAAGATCCGAAAACTCGCCTACAAGAGTTTTTGCAAGGTCGAAGAAATCCTCTACCTGTCTACACAGTGACTAATATTAAAGGTGAAGCACACAACCAAGAGTTTACGGTTGAGTGTGAAGTGGCAGGTGTGGATAAACCTGTTATCGGTAAAGGCACTAGCCGCCGCAAGGCAGAACAAGCGGCTGCTGAAACAGCATTAGAGCAACTAAGCAATGTCTGATAACAACCAAGATTTCGATATCGATGCATTCTTTTCATCTGATAGCAAAAAAACAGGCCTACCGGAAAACCAACACTGTGGCTTCATCGCTATTGTCGGTCGCCCAAATGTAGGTAAGTCGACGCTTCTGAACCATATTCTGGGTCAGAAGATTTCTATTACATCACGTAAACCACAGACGACACGTCACCGTATTATGGGCGTTGAAACTGAGGGTGATTACCAAGCGATCTTTGTTGATACTCCTGGACTTCATATTGAAGAAAAGCGTGCCATCAACCGCTTGATGAACCGTGCGGCGAACAGCTCATTGAGTGATGTAAACCTAGTATTCTTCCTTGTCGATGGTACTCACTGGACTGACGACGATGAGATGGTTCTGAACAAACTGAAGAAGACTGACTTCCCAGTTGTACTTTGCATCAACAAAGTAGATAACGTTCAAGACCGTACTAACGTGATGCAGCACATGATGGAAGTCTCTAAGAAGATGGACTTCATTGATGTAGTGCCAATCTCAGCGAAGCAAGGTAAAAATATTGATGTACTGCGTAAGCACGTACGTGAACATTTACCTAAAGCGACACACCACTTCCCTGAAGAATACGTGACTGATCGCTCGCAACGTTTTATGGCCTCTGAAATTATCCGTGAAAAGCTGATGCGCTTTACGGGTGACGAGCTACCTTACTCGGTAACGGTTGAAATCGAACGTTTCGATTACAACCCAGATAACGATGGCTTCCACATCAATGCACTGATTCTTGTTGAGCGTACAGGCCAGAAGAAAATGGTGATTGGTAAAGCGGGCGAGAAGATCAAAACGATTGGTCGTGAAGCGCGTATCGATATGGAAGAGCTATTCGGCCGTAAGGTTTACCTAGAGACTTGGGTCAAGGTTAAATCTGGCTGGGCTGATGATGAGCGTGCACTTCGCTCGTTAGGCTACATCGACGATCTATAATATATTGAACGTCACTTTCTGAGATTAAGAAAGTTGAACTGAAGATAAATCCAAGAGAGAGTGCGAACTCTCTCTTTTTGTATCTGTAATAAGGGTAAGTGATTGAGCGAAGGGTTACAGCGATGCTTTGTGTTGCACCGTCGACCATACAGTGAGTCGAGCCTGATCTTGGACGTCTTCAGCGAAGAGTTCGGTCGGGTGACGTTGATGTCTAAAGGCGCTCGCAGCAAGCGTTCCAATTTGAAAGGTGCATTACAACCTTTTACGCCGCTATTGCTTAAGTGGTCTGGTAATGGTTCGATGAAAACCTTACGCCAAGCTGAACCCATCAGCTTGGGGCTCCCTCTCGCCGGTATTAATCTGTATTCAGGCATGTACGTGAACGAGCTTATCGGTCGGGTATTGATGGCGGAAGTACCGATGCCTGCACTTTTTCACGACTATCTTCATGCTTTAACAGAGCTGGCGCATAATGATAATCCTGAGCCAGCACTGCGTCGCTTTGAGCTGGCTCTATTATCTGCTATGGGTTACGGCGTCGACTTTTTACACTGCGCGGGCACTGGCGAAGCGATTGATCCGAGCATGACTTATCGCTATCGAGAGCAGAAAGGTTTCATCGCTTCAGTACGTCGAGATAACCTGACTTTTATGGGCGATGAACTTATTGCAATCAGCGAACGTAGGTTTATCACTAAAGAGCAGTTAAAAGCGGCAAAACGCTTTACACGCATAGCCTTAAAGCCGTATCTTGGCGGCAAACCATTAAAAAGTAGAGAGCTATTTATGCCAACAATAGCCCTCTCCAGAGCACGGAGTATTGGAAAATGAGCTCAATCCTTTTAGGCGTTAATATCGACCATATTGCAACACTACGTAATGCACGTGGTACTAAATACCCAGATCCAGTACACGCAGCTGAAATCGCTGAACGTGCTGGTGCAGATGGCATTACTATTCACCTGCGTGAAGACCGTCGTCACATCGTTGATCGCGATGTGCGTATTCTGGCTGAAACACTTCAAACTCGCATGAACTTGGAGATGGCCGTAACGGACGAGATGGTTCAAATTGCACTCGATACTAATCCTGAGTTTGTTTGTCTGGTTCCTGAAAAACGTGAAGAGCTAACCACTGAAGGTGGCTTGGACGTAGTTGGTCAACTAGAGAAGATCAAAGCGGCGACACAAAAACTGTCTGCAGCAGGTATCAAGGTATCTCTGTTTATCGATGCTGACCGTGAGCAAATCGATGCTGCAAAAGCGTGTGGCGCACCGTTCATTGAACTGCACACGGGTCACTATGCTGATGCTAAGACAGAAGAAGATCAACAAGACGAGCTTAAGAAGATCGCAGCAGGCGCAAGCTATGCAGATGACTTAGGTATCACAGTCAATGCGGGTCATGGTCTGACTTACCACAACGTAGCACCGATTGCGGCACTTCCAGAGATCTACGAGCTGAACATCGGTCACTCGATCATGGGACGTGCAGTGTTTGATGGCTTAAACAAAGCCGTTGCAGACATGAAAGCAATCATGGAAACAGCACGTAACAACGCTTAGTTCGGCAAGTCGTCGGCACTAAGCGATGTACAGTTAATCATTAGACAGAAGTTAAGTAGTAGAGGAAACATGGCAGTTGTTGGATTAGGTACAGATATCGCAGAAATCGAACGTGTCGAGAAGGCGCTGTCGCGAAGTGGCGACGCTTTTGCTCAGCGTATTTTGACGGATTCTGAGTTTGAAGTATTCCAACAGTTGAAGCAAAAAGGCCGTTACCTTGCAAAACGTTTTGCTGCTAAAGAAGCTGCATCTAAGGCGTTAGGTACGGGGATTGCGCTGGGTGTTACCTTCCACGACTTTGAGATTTCAAACGATGAGCATGGTAAGCCAGTATTGAGCTTACACAAGAAAGCGCGTGAAATCGCAGAGGCGAATGGCACAACATCGATTCATCTGACTATCTCGGATGAGCGTCACTACGCTGTGGCAACGGTGTTACTCGAATCGTAAACAGATTATCGCGACTTTATATCTAGTGCTCTTGGCTCTAGACAGAAAAAAGCAGAGCTCATGAGCTCTGCTTTTTTATTGGCGGGTAAACCCTCTAAAGAATACTAGTGAGTAACAAGTACCCGCTAGGCCTTGGCCTGTTTCAAGTAGTGAATCGCGGTTGCTTGAACCTTATCTAATTCATCCTGAAGCTCGAAAAGCTCAGGTTCAATGTCTTCAACAGAAGTACCTGAACGCAGCTCTTTCTCTATTGTCGCACATACCGATTTTAGCCTTGGTACGCCGCTGTACGAGCTGCTGCCATGCATCTTGTGAATGATGTGTATCAGCTCTTCAACTGGATAGTCACTGTCTTCTATCGCTTTGTCTGCTGCCTCATACACCTCTGGAATAAAGTCGACGAGCATTTGCAGCATATCGCGTGCGAGGTCTTCTTTATTGGCGGCTTGTTTCATCGCAGCTTGCCAATCAATGATGATGTTTGTGTGCACGCTGGCTTCAGTTTCTGACACCGGACCGTTGTCGACTTCAGCAGAGACCGCTGGGTGGTCTGGATCTATTTTTTCGATGTGCTCAACCTCAGAGGTCGAGCTCCAATGAATCAGAACCTGCTGTAAAACATGCTCTTCAATAGGTTTGGTTAGGTAGTCATCCATGCCCGCTTCAAGCAGTCGATCTCGTTCGCCAATCATTGCATGTGCGGTCACGGCGATTACAGGTGTATTCGCATTGTTCGCCAGTTTTTTGATGTTCTGACAAGCGGTTACACCGTCCATCTGTGGCATTTGAATATCCATGAAGATGATATCAAATGGCGTCTCTGTCGCTTTGTCTATCGCCTGCTGACCACTGGTACAACTGATGACGGTTTCTACACGCTCTTTAAGCAGCGCGGTAATCAACTTAAGGTTGGCTGGGTTGTCGTCTACTGCCATCACAGTAAGCGGTAACTTCTCTTCAGAATGCGTTTCAATCGCTGGTGCAATCAAGGTAGGTGCCTGATTCGATACCAGAGTTTGCAGCAACTTCTTACGAGAAAGAGGCTTGGTGATGCACTGAACATCGACCTCTTTCATTAGTTGCTCACCCAACGCTAGCTCGGTACTTGGTGTACCAATAATCACGTTTTGAGCAATCTTCTTCGCACCGATCGCCCAACCACTCACAGTATCAAATTGATACTCTTGGTTGGCGGCTAGGTTAAGCAGAACGTAGTCATACGAGGTCGTCTCATCTGGCATCACCGAACGATACGTTACCACTAAGCCTTCTTGGGTTAGGATTTGCTGAGTAATCGATGCCGCTTGCATGTTTGGCTCGATAAGCAGCAGTTGTTTGTCTTGCAGACACTGCGTCTCAATCAGCTCTGTCATCGGCATATCAGTCGTTGATAGTCTCAAGGTGAACCAGAAGGTAGAGCCTTGGTGAAGACGACTGGTTAGGCTGATCTCTCCGCCCATTTGGCTGACCAGTTTTTGGGTGATAACCAGACCTAAGCCTGTACCGCCGTAACGACGAGAGATACTTGCATCGGCTTGGCTGAAAGCTTGGAAAAGCTGAGCTTGTTGACGCTCAGAAATACCAATACCCGTATCGCGAACCATGAATTGCAGCTCGATGTTGTCTTCACTTTGTGAGCGAAGCTCAACGCTGATATCAATGTTGCCGCGTTCGGTAAACTTGATTGAGTTACCAACAAGGTTGGTTAGGATCTGCTGAATACGCAGTGGATCGCCCACCACACCTGGCGGTACTTTAGGGTCGATCTTCAGTGTCAGTTCTAGGCCTTTCTCATGAGCGTTGGTTGCTTGAAGGTTTACTACCTCTTCAAGGCTGGCTTGGAATTCAAATGGGATGTTCTCTAGGGCTAATTTACCGGCTTCAAGTTTCGAGAAGTCCAAGATATCGTTGATGATGCTAAGCAGGTTGTTTGCCGAGCGTTCAATGGTTTGTAGGTAATCGGTTTGACTGTTCGATAGGTGAGTCTTGAGCATTTGACGAGTAAAGCCAATCACACCGTTCAGCGGCGTTCTCAATTCGTGAGACATATTCGCTAAGAACTCAGACTTAACACGAGCCGCTTCTTGAGCGCGTTTCTTCGCGATGTCTAACTCAACGTTTTGAATCTCTAGCTGTTCAAGAGTTTCACGCAAATCTGATGTGGCCTGGTCGATACTGTGCTGCATCTCGACGTGATACTCTGATAGCGATACCGCCATCGCATTGATACCGTTTTTCAGCGAGTCTAGCTCACCATGCATCTTACCTTCGATACGCACATCTAGGTGACCTCGACGAATTCGGTCGACCATGTTTTTCATGTGTGTGATCGGTTGAGTGACATCGTGCATTAAGCGGAACGCAAACACGCCCGATAAACCAAGCCCGAGAATCAACACTAAGAATGCAGAGAACACTTCTTGATATTGCTGCAATCGAAGTGATGAAAGATCTAATTCAATCGCAATGTAGCCGATCGCTTGATTAGCTTGAGACTGACCGTTGGCTGAATTGATGTACTGGCCTTCGGCGATGATAGGTGTCCGCAGAATCAGCGTATTATCGAGAAGGTTCGATGAGCTTAAATGCGGGATCGGTTTATCTTTGGGGTAGGTCAGGCTTTCAAAATCGGGGTGGAAGTTTGAGGTTACAAACAACTCATGACGCTCATCAAACACCGCGATACTGCGCACTAGCTTAGAATTCTTTCGATGCGCATAGCTAATAAGCTGACGAACAGACTCTCGACTTTCGAGCTTCATGCCTGATTCACTCGTAATCGCAAGTGGCTCAATGATGCTAGTACCAGTGTTAACCACTTGACCTTCAAGGTCTTGATAGCGGTTAAATGAGAAAAATGCACTCAATAGCAACCCAATAATCAGGGTTGGAGCTAGAGTTAAGGTAATTACACGGGCTCTTAAGCCATATCTGGTCATGTTCTTTAATTACATCGAGGTCTGGATATGGGAAAATAACGCACACAATGGCGGTTAAGTGAACGGTAAGCTTAATCAAAGCCGTGACGTTCGACAATGATTCCAAGACATAATAGTGAGTCCTGGATACCAATTACTTATTAAAAGATACATTAGGCACAAGCAATGGCACGTTTTTTCCAACCAAAAAAGAAAACTCAACTCGAGACCAAGCATCAATCGGTTTTGGTTGAACGAATGGATCACAATGGCGCTGGCATCGCTTATCAAAAGAATAAACCGGTTTTCATTGATGGCGCATTGCCCGGTGAGCAGGTGGTTATTCAACTTACTGAGAGCAAAAGTAAGTTTTCGCGAGCTAAACTCATCAAGTTATTGAAGCCGAGCGAGCAGCGTTTAAAGCCGTTTTGTAAGCACTTTAATCAGTGTGGTGGCTGTCACCTTCAACACCTAGGTTACTCTTCTCAGGTTGAGCATAAATCGCAATCTCTGACGCACCTGATGAGCCAATACCAAACGGCGAACACTGAAGTTGCACAACCTATTGTCGGTGATGAAACCGGTTATCGACGTCGCGCACGTATCAGCCTATTTGTTGATAAGAAGACACAACAGCTTCAATTCGGTTTCCGTAAGAAGCAGAGTAAGCAGATTGAAAACATCACCGACTGTGCCGTGCTTGATCCTCGCCTTAATGTGTTGCTGCCAAAACTGAAAAATTTACTGAACACTTTCAACAGCCTTACGTCTTTAGGACACGTTGAATTGGTGTTGGGCGATACTGGCCCTGTTATGGTTCTACGTCACCTTAAGCCTTTGGTTGAAAAAGATGAGCAAGCGCTGATTGCGTTAGCAAAAGAAGAAGGCGCTACGCTGTACTCGATGCCTGAAACCGATAAGTTGGCCCGTCTGGTTGGTGATGCGCCTAGCTACAGCGAAACTGGCGTGACGTTACCGTTTGAGCCAAACCACTTTATCCAAGTAAACCAGAAAGTGAATCAGCAGATGGTGGCTCAAGCGATTGAGTGGCTAGAACCTCAAGCGGATGAGCGAGTGCTCGACCTGTTTTGCGGCTTAGGGAATTTCAGTTTGCCTATCGCGCAACAATCGGCGTTTGTGGTTGGCGTAGAAGGCGTTGATGAAATGGTTCAGCAAGCCACATCTAATGCAGCGTTAAACCAGTTAAGCAATACGGAATTTTACCAAGCTAACCTTGAAGAAGACTTATCTTCACAGCCTTGGGCAAAAGAGAAATTCGATAAAGTATTGCTTGACCCGGCACGTGCGGGAGCGAGTGGGATCGTTGATCAAATTTCAGCGTTAGGAGCGAAGCGTGTGGTTTATGTTTCGTGTAATCCTGCTACTCTAGCTAGAGATTCTGAGAGCTTAGAAAAACAAGGCTATCAATTAGCCAAACTGGGTATGTTGGACATGTTCCCACACACCAGTCATCTAGAATCGATGGCTCTCTTTATCAAGGCTTAGAGGCCCTTAAACAAGGCTTCAAATGAATCACAAAGGCGCAGGGAAGCCTGCGCTGATATCAATATGGTCGAACTAACTTGGAACCAGTTAGTCATATTGAATTGGGTATAAAACATAATAACTAGGAAGGCATGATGGTTGCGGTACGAAGCGCACATTTAAACCCAAGCGAACAGTTTGAGCTAGAAAGTTGGATTGCGTCATTGAATCAAGACGCAAAAACCTCGAATAAACTGATTAAAGTTTATCGTCACTGTGAAGAACTTTTAAAAGATCACGAGCAAGCATCGCTCTTGCTTTGGCGTGGCCGTGAGATGATCGAAATCTTGGTCACCTTGTCCATGGACCGTGCCACTTTAATTGCTGCACAACTTTTCCCCGTCGTCTCAAGCGGCGTTTTTGAGCGCGAAGCGTTTGAAGAAAGCTACGGTAAAGAAACCGTAAAGTTGATCGATGGCGTTGAAGAAATGGCGGCCTTAGGCCAGTTAAACGTGACCCTTGAAGGCAGTGCTGCCTCGGGTCAAGTTGATAACGTTCGACGCATGCTACTGGCTATGGTCGATGATTTCCGCTGCGTAGTCATCAAACTCGCTGAACGAATCTGTAACCTTATCGAGGTAAAAAAAGCGCCTGATGCTGTGCGTCGCGCGGCCGCAAAAGAGTGTTCGAACATCTATGCCCCACTGGCAAACCGTTTAGGTATCGGCCAACTTAAGTGGGAAATCGAAGATTACGCATTCCGCTACCAACAACCAGATACCTACAAGCAGATTGCAAAACAGCTGTCTGAGCGTCGTATCGTTCGTGAACAATACATCACAGATTTCGTTGATGATTTAACCGCAGAAATGCAGCGTTCAAACATCAATGCTGAAGTGAGTGGCCGACCAAAACACATCTACAGTATCTGGCGCAAAATGCAGAAGAAAGGCTTAGCCTTCGATGAGCTTTTTGACGTACGAGCAGTACGTATTATCGCTGACCAGCTGCAAGACTGTTACGCCGGCCTTGGGGTGGTACACACTAAATACAAGCACCTCCCGAGCGAATTTGATGACTATGTGGCGAACCCTAAGCCAAATGGTTACCAGTCGATTCATACCGTAGTACTTGGCCCTGAAGGCAAGACCATTGAGATTCAGATCCGTACTAAGCAAATGCACGAAGACTCTGAGCTTGGTGTGGCGGCGCACTGGAAGTACAAAGAAGGAGCTTCAAGCGGCCGTAGTGGCTACGATGAGAAAATCACTTGGTTGCGTAAACTTATCGACTGGCAAGAAGAGATGTCGGACTCTGGCGAGATGCTGGATGAGGTACGTAGCCAAGTCTTCGATGACCGTGTATACGCATTTACTCCACGTGGTGACGTGGTCGACTTACCAATGGGCGCAACCCCGTTGGATTTCGCCTACCACATCCACTCGATGGTCGGACACCGCTGTATCGGTGCCAAAGTAGCGGGGCGTATCGTACCGTTCACTCATAAACTATCGATGGGCGATCAAGTTGAGATCATCACGCAGAAAGAGCCGAACCCATCTCGTGACTGGTTAAATCCAACCACAGGTTTTGTTCATTCTGGTCGAGCTCGAGCGAAAATCAACGCTTGGTTCCGCGCACAAAGCCGTGAGAAAAACCTAGAAGCGGGTCGTGATATCCTGGAAGTTGAGCTAGCGAAAGTAGGCGCAACCCTAAAAGATGCTGATCAATACGCACTAAAACGCTTTAACGTGAATACGCCAGACGAACTCTATGCAGGTATTGGTAGTGGCGACTTGCGTATTAACCAAGTGGTTAATCACATCAATGCGCTAGTGAATAAGCCAACGGCGGAAGAAGAAGACAAGAAAGCGCTAGAGAAACTGCTTGAGTCGGAAAACAAGCCGGCACAACAGAGTCGTCCTAAGAAAGATGCAGTTGTCGTTGAAGGCGTAGATAACCTAATGACGCACCTAGCGCGTTGCTGTCAGCCAATCCCAGGTGATGTGATTAAAGGTTACATCACTCAAGGTCGTGGTATCTCAGTGCACCGCGCTGACTGTGAACAGCTAGGCGAGCTAAGCGTGCATGCGCCAGAACGTATCATTGATACCGTTTGGGGTAATGGCTTTGTCGGTTCATACATCCTAACGCTGCGTGTTGAAGCGCTAGAACGTAATGGCTTGTTGAAAGACATCACCTCACTGTTCTCGAATGAAAAGATCAGCGTGACCACAATGAAGAGCCGCATCGACTACAAGCGTCAGCTATCGGTAATGGATTTCGATTTGGAAGTGACCAATATTGAAATTCTGAGTCGCGTTACCAGCCGAGTAGAACAAATCAAAGATGTTATGTCAGTCAAAAGGTTGGGGTAGGCCAAAATACTATCCACGTCATTCCCTACAGTGAGGGACGAACGTGATAGGGAATCTCGTAAAGCGATTTGAGATCCCCAACTCGCTCATTCTTCGCTCTTGGAGATGACGAAAAATAGAAAGGTGAGTGGTTTTGGCTGCTCACCTTTTTTAGTTTTAAGAAAAGAATTAGATTAAAACAATCAAACAGAATAATAGGAAAGCACCATGAGCCACCCGATTGAACAACTAGAACAAATTATGACTAAGCTGCGCGATCCAGAAGGTGGCTGTCCTTGGGATTTAAAACAAAATTTTGAAACAATTGTCCCGCATACTATCGAAGAGACGTACGAAGTGGTGGATGCGATTCACAACAAAGATTGGCCGAACCTACAAGAAGAGTTGGGTGACTTGTTGTTTCAGGTGATCTTCTATAGCCAGTTAGCGAAAGAACAGGGGTTGTTTGAGTTCTCTGATGTGGTTGATGGCATTAACGAAAAGCTAACACGCCGCCATCCGCATGTGTTTTCTGATACCGAGTTTGCGAGCGATGAAGAAATTAATGCCAACTGGGAAGCTGAAAAAGCCAAAGAAAAAGCTCAGGCAGGCAAAACTCAAGAAAGTATTCTAGACTCAATACCAAACTCTCTACCTGTGCTTTCACGTGCTACAAAGATTCAAAAACAGGTAGCGAAATATGGCTTTGATTGGGACTCTATTGGCCCAGTGGCTAATAAGGTTTTAGAGGAAGTCGATGAGGTGCTGGAAGAGGCACTTCAAGTGACGCCAAATGAAGATTTGGTTGAAGAAGAGTTGGGAGACTTGCTGTTTGCGACGGTCAATTTGGTACGACATTTAGGTAAAAACCCAGAATCGGCACTCAATAAAGCCAATCTCAAGTTTTCGCGTCGCTTTAAAGGGGTGGAACAAAAAGTTCGTCAGCAAGATAAAAATTTGACTGACTTTTCACTACAACAGCTTGATTCCATGTGGGATGAAGTCAAAGTGGCGGAGAAAAGATAACCAAAGCTTTTATCATGAATTGATTTGAAGCAAAAAATAAAAAATAGCAGTGTGATAGATTTCACGTTGTGGCGATAAGGGGCTTCTGGTATATTTTCATCCCGTCCAGAAGTAGTCCATTTCCCTCATTCAACCAATTTCAGGTTAAACATGACGACAAATTACATTTTTGTTACTGGCGGGGTTGTATCCTCTCTAGGTAAAGGTATTGCTGCAGCATCTCTTGCGGCTATTTTAGAAGCTCGTGGTCTTAAAGTGACTATGATGAAGCTTGACCCTTACATCAACGTTGATCCAGGCACTATGAGCCCGACTCAGCACGGTGAAGTGTTCGTTACGGAAGATGGCGCTGAAACAGACCTTGACCTTGGTCACTATGAGCGATTCATTCGCACCAAGATGACTAAGCGTAACAACTTCACTGCAGGTCGTGTTTACTCAGACGTACTCGCTAAAGAGCGTCGCGGTGATTACCTAGGTGCAACTATTCAGGTTATCCCACACATCACTAACTCTATCAAAGAGCGTGTTATTTCTGGCGCAGCTGGCCACGATATTGCGATCGTTGAAGTTGGTGGTACGGTTGGTGATATCGAATCTCTACCATTCATGGAAGCGATTCGTCAGCTAGCAGTAGAACTAGGCCGTGAACGCGCAATGTTCATGCACCTTACTCTAGTGCCATACCTAGCAGCTGCGGGCGAAGTGAAAACTAAGCCAACGCAACACTCTGTAAAAGAGCTACTGTCTATTGGTATTCAGCCAGACATCCTAGTTTGTCGTTCAGACCGCAACATTCCTTCGAACGAGCGTAAGAAAATTGCTCTGTTCTGTAATGTGCAAGAAAATGCAGTTATTTCTATGCGCGATGTTGACTCTATCTACAAGATCCCTCAGCTTATTAAAGCTCAAGGTACTGATGAACTTGTATGTAAGCGTTTCGGCATCACAGCTCCAGAAGCAGACCTGTCTGAATGGGAACAAGTAATTTACGAAGAAGCTAACCCAACGGGTGAAGTGACGATTGGTATGGTTGGTAAGTACATTGAACTACCAGACGCATACAAATCAGTAAATGAAGCGCTAAAACACGCGGGCTTGAAAAATCGCCTAAGCGTTAATATTAAATACGTAGATTCACAAGACGTTGAGTCTCGTGGCGTAGAAGTTTTAGAAGGCCTAGATGCAATCCTAGTTCCTGGTGGCTTTGGTGACCGTGGTGTTGAAGGTAAGATTCTTGCTGCTCAATACGCTCGTGAAAACAAAGTACCGTACTTAGGTATCTGTCTAGGTATGCAAGTAGCACTTATCGAGTACGCTCGTAACGTTGCGAAAATGGAAGGGGCACACTCTTCTGAATTCTGTACTGAAACTAAGTACCCAGTTGTTGGTCTTATCACTGAGTGGACTGATGGCGAAGGTAAAGTTGAAGAGCGTACAGAAACATCTGACCTTGGCGGCACAATGCGTCTTGGTTCACAGCTTTGTCACCTAGCGAAAGGGACGAAAGCTTACGAATTATACGGTAGCGCGACGATCCATGAACGTCACCGTCACCGTTACGAAGTGAACAACAATCTTCGTCCACAAATCGAAAAAGCGGGCCTAAAAGTATCGGGTCTATCTGCGGACAAGAAACTGGTTGAAGTTATTGAGAACCCGAACCACCCATGGTTCGTTGCTGCTCAATTCCACCCAGAGTTCACTTCAACACCTCGCGATGGTCACCCATTGTTTGCAGGTTTCGTTAAAGCGGCTGGTGAGTTCCAGCGCGGCGAGTTAGAGAAGTAAAAAGGAATACAGGTAGCTGCGTAAGTTGTGCTGCTACCTTTAAATTTGACATTTATATATTCAACGAGAAGGAAACATTCAATGTCTAAGATCGTTAAAGTTCTAGGTCGTGAAATCATCGATTCACGTGGTAACCCAACTGTAGAAGCTGAAGTACACCTAGAAGGCGGTTTCGTAGGTATGGCTGCTGCTCCATCTGGCGCATCTACTGGTTCTCGCGAAGCTCTTGAGCTACGTGACGGCGACAAATCACGTTTCCTAGGTAAAGGTGTTCTTAAAGCTATTGAAGCTGTAAACGGCCCAATCGCTGAAGCTCTAGTTGGTACTGACGCTAAAGCACAAGCTGACGTTGACCAAATCATGCTTGACCTAGACGGTACTGATAACAAGTCTAAGTTCGGCGCGAACGCTATCCTAGCTGTATCTCTAGCTAACGCAAAAGCTGCTGCTGCTGCGAAAGGCATGCCTCTATACGAGCACATCGCTGAGCTAAACGGTACTGCTGGTCAGTTCTCTATGCCTCTACCAATGATGAACATCATCAACGGTGGTGAGCACGCAGATAACAACGTTGACATCCAAGAGTTCATGATCCAACCAGTTGGCGCTAAAACTCTTAAAGAAGGTCTACGTATCGGCGCTGAAGTATTCCACAACCTAGCTAAAGTTCTTAAGTCTAAAGGCTACAGCACTGCAGTTGGTGATGAAGGTGGTTTCGCTCCTAACCTTAAGTCTAACGCTGAAGCTCTAGAAGTTATCGCAGAAGCTGTTGCAGCTGCTGGTTACGAACTAGGTAAAGACGTTACTCTTGCTATGGACTGTGCAGCATCTGAGTTCTTCGACAAAGAAGCTGGTATCTACAACATGAAGGGCGAAGGTAAAACTTTCACTTCTGAAGAGTTCAACCACTACCTAGCTGAGCTAGCGAACAACTTCCCAATCGTTTCTATTGAAGACGGTCTTGACGAGTCAGATTGGGATGGCTTCAAGCACCAAACTGAACTTCTAGGCGACAAGCTTCAAATCGTTGGTGACGATCTGTTCGTTACAAACACTAAGATTCTTGCTGAAGGTATCGAGAAAGGCGTAGCTAACTCTATCCTTATCAAGTTCAACCAAATCGGTTCTCTAACAGAGACTCTAGCTGCTATCAAGATGGCTAAAGACGCTGGCTACACTGCAGTAATCTCTCACCGTTCTGGCGAAACTGAAGATGCAACTATCGCTGATCTAGCGGTAGGTACAGCTGCAGGTCAAATCAAAACTGGTTCTATGAGCCGTTCTGACCGTGTTGCTAAGTACAACCAACTTATCCGTATCGAAGAAGCTCTAGGTTCTAAAGCTCCTTACAACGGTCTTAAAGAAGTTAAAGGTCAATAATTCGTCCTATTTGGCACTGTAGCTGCGTTAACTGCAGAAGATTCACTAAGTCACATAGGAAACTATGCTCCATAGCTGAATCTTCTTTGTTGCCTTGCTACAGCACCAACTAGTTAGAATTATGCACTAATACTTTTGAATGCCTCGCTTATGCGGGGCATTTTTTTGTCTGTAGAAAACTGAATGAAAGAAGCTCTAGGCTCTAAAGCTCCTCCTTGTCACATATAAAGTTCGTCATTCCCTAGACTGACGAAGGAAGGAGTAGGGAATCTCATTGTTTTCCTGACAATGACTCCCCGACTTATTGATTCCCTGACACCACATATCTCGCACCAATAAGCTCATTATGGTATATATGTGCCTTATTCTAGTTCCTTCTTTTTCAACCGGCGAAAGGTGTTATGCGAATTTTTGCTTTAGTACTGCTCATAGTGTTTGGCTGGCTACAACACACACTGTGGCTCGGTAAAAATGGTATCTCTGATTACTACGGTGTGAACAACGAAATCCAAGTTCAACAGCAAGTAAATGAAAAGCTGCATATTCGAAATGCAGAAATGTTTGCTGAAATTGACGATCTACGCCAAGGCTTAGACGCGATAGAAGAACGCGCACGTCATGAACTTGGAATGGTCAAAGAAGGTGAAACGTTTTATCGCATCATTGGTGAGGAATCCCATTAATGTCGACTCAACTTCAAAGCGTGATTGCCGTTGTACCTGCGGCGGGCGTCGGTAGCCGAATGAAGGCAGACCGCCCTAAGCAATATCTCAAGATTCACGGCAAAACAATTTTAGAGCACACCATTGAGAAATTACTGTCTCACCCACAAGTCGCTCAAATTGTCGTTGCGATCAGCGATGATGACCCATACTACCCTGATCTAGCACTCAACCTGAACCCGCAAGTGATCAGAGTGTCAGGCGGAAGCGAGCGAGCGGACTCTGTACTCTCTGCGCTAAACTATATCGCTGAGCAGCAACTTAGTGATTGGGTAATGGTTCACGATGCGGCAAGGCCGTGTGTTCAGCTAAGTGATATCGACAAGCTAATTTCAGGCGCGATGAGCCATGATGTGGGCGCTATTTTAGCGGCTCCAGTTCGTGACACGATGAAGCGCGGTGCCCAAGGGCAGATCGAGCATACCGTTGAGCGTGCCGATTTATGGCATGCACTTACGCCGCAAATGTTCAGAGCAAAGCCTCTGTGGAAGGCATTAAGTGAGGCGTTGCAACAAGGCGCTTCAATTACTGATGAAGCCTCAGCCTTTGAATGGAAAGGTTTATCGCCCGCTTTAGTGACGGGGCGTTCAGATAATTTTAAGATTACTCAGCCTGAAGATTTAGCGCTTGCTGAGTTCTATTTAAGTCAGAATAAGGAATAATGATGATTCGTATTGGCCATGGCTTTGATGTACATAAGTTTGGTGGTGAAGGCCCGGTAATTATTGGTGGTGTAAGCATCCCTTACGAGCAAGGTCTTATTGCACACTCAGACGGTGATGTTGCCCTTCATGCGTTGTGTGACGCTCTATTGGGTGCGATTGCTGCGGGTGATATTGGTCGTCATTTCCCTGATACCGATGACGAATGGAAAGGTGCGGATAGCCGTGAGCTACTGAAAGATGTTTACCGTCGAGTAAAAGAACAAGGTTACGTGATTGGTAATGCCGATATTACTATCATGGCGCAAGCTCCAAAGATGGCGCCTCATATAGACTCTATGTGCCAAGCTATTGCTCAAGACCTAGAAACCAGCATTAGCAATGTGAATGTAAAAGCGACGACCACTGAGCGTTTAGGTTTTACAGGTCGCAAAGAGGGCATCGCATGTGAAGCGGTGGTCCTAATTACTAAAAGTGCGTAAGCACCAACACGAAAAGAACAGCATGTCAGATATTTTATCTTCATTGGCTTATCTAAACGGTAAACCAACTGCGAAAGCAAAACTAAAAGCAAAAGCCGAACACTTTGTCGTTAATGAAGACTTGGGTTTTGAGTTTGCTGGTGAAGGCGAGCACCTAATGGTTCGTATTCGTAAAACTGGTGAAAACACGAGCTTCGTAGCAAACGAGCTGGCTAAAGCTTGCGGTGTTAAGTCGAAAGACGTGAGCTGGGCGGGTTTGAAAGACCGCCACGCTGTGACAGAGCAGTGGTTGAGCGTTCACCTACCGAAAGGTGAGCCTGACTTTTCAGGGTTCTTAGCACAATACCCAAGCATTGAAATCTTAGCGACAGCGCGACACAACAAAAAGTTACGTCCAGGCGATTTAGTTGGCAACCAATTTGAGTTGACCTTGTCTGAAGTAACGGATTGCGATGATGTGGTCAAGCGTTTGGAAAAAGTCGCTCAAGTGGGCGTGCCAAACTACTTTGGTGCTCAGCGTTTTGGCAATGAAGGTAACAATCTATCTGAAGCTCGTCGTTGGGGCCGCGATAACGTTCGTACTCGTAACCAGAATAAGCGCAGCTTGTACCTTTCTGCTGCTCGTTCGTGGATTTACAACCTGATCCTTTCAGACCGTATTGAGCAAGATGCGTTTGCATCAGCATTGGTTGGCGATATCGTGGTGAAAGACGGTGCTCAACTGGCAGTAACAGCAGACAACATTGAAGCTGTAAACCAAGACATTGCGAACGGTTCTGCTTTGATAACTGTTGCTTTGGCTGGCGATAATGCCTTACCAACGATTGATGAGTCTCAAGCGTTAGAGCAAAAACATCTTGATTCTGAACCTGACCTAATGGCGCTGATTCGCGGTAACCGCATGCGCCATGACCGTCGTGAAGCATCGTTAAAACCAACCGATTTAACTTGGGAAGTGAACGAAGATAATGTCACTCTTAAGTTCTCTCTAGACGCAGGTTGTTTCGCAACCGCTATCGTTCGAGAGTTGGTTGAAGAAGTACACGTAGAGAGAACCTACGAGCAATAACGATTCTGCTTGGAGCTGAGTCACTTGATATTGGAATTTAAGTGACTTGGCTTAGCATGGGAACAAAAGAAAGGATACAAGATGAAGATTTTACTCAGCAATGATGATGGTGTGCACGCTCAAGGTATTCATGAGCTAGCAAATGAATTACGTGATCTTGCTGAAGTTATCATTGTGGCACCTGACCGAAATCGCTCAGGTGCTTCAAATTCATTAACTTTAGAACAACCTTTGCGCGTTCAAGAAATTGCAGAAAATACCTACTCGGTACAAGGCACGCCGACCGACTGTGTGCATTTTGCGTTAAATGAACTGCTCAAGAACGATATGCCCGATCTGGTTTTAACGGGTATTAATCACGGTGCTAACCTTGGTGACGATGTGCTTTATTCAGGCACAGTCGCAGCCGCAATGGAAGGGCATTTCTTAGGCGTTCAATCGGTGGCATTTTCATTGGTGGGTAAAAAACATTTTAAGACAGCGGCAGCGATTGCTCGTCGTATCGTCGAACAGCATTTAGTCAACCCAATCCCAACTAATCGCCTGTTAAACGTCAATGTGCCTGATTTGGCTTTAGAACAACTCTCTGGTACTCAAGTTACGCGCCTCGGTGCTCGTCACCATGCCGAAGATATGATTAAGCAAAAAGACCCTCGTGGTCATGATATCTATTGGCTTGGTCCTCCGGGTAAAGAGCAAGATGCTGGCGAAGGTACCGATTTTTACGCAATCGAACATGGCTTTGTATCGGTAACACCGTTACAAGTTGATCTGACGGCGCACGAGTCGTTAGGTGCGATGACAACATGGTTAGGGGAGAAGTAAGTGAGCAATCCACAAGCCGAGCGCTTAGTTACTTTTCTGATTGAAAATGGTATCCGAGACCAAAAGGTTCTTGATGCGATTTACCAACTGCCGAGAGAGAGCTTTTTATCACAGGCGATGTACCATCAAGCTTATGATAATAATGCGCTGCCGATCGGACAGGGGCAAACCATCTCGCAACCATATATTGTTGCTAAAATGACAGAGTTACTTGAGTTACAACAAGATAGCCGCGTTTTGGAGATTGGAACGGGTTCTGGTTACCAAACCGCAGTATTGGCTCAGCTTGTTGATCATGTCTATTCGGTTGAAAGAATAAAGTCGCTACAATGGGATGCTAAGCGTAGGTTGAAGCAACTCGATTTCTACAATATTTCAACTAAGCATGGTGATGGTTGGCAAGGGTGGTCTTCAAAGGCGCCTTTTGATGCGATTATTGTTACCGCTGCTGCAGAGTCGATTCCTCAAGCGCTTCTGCAACAGCTGAAAGATGGTGGTCGTTTACTGATTCCTGTTGGGGATGATGAACAACAACTGTTGAAGATCGTTCGTCACGGCGATGAATTTTTGTCGAGTGTTATCGAAATGGTGAGATTTGTACCTCTTGTTCCTGGTGAACTAGCTTAATAACAAGATTAATGGTGTAGGTGGATAGAGAGTCGATGCGTTCGAAGTTGTTTAAAGGAAGTACTTTACTGCTTAGCTGTGCCCTTGTTGGGTGTGCAGCGAATTCGCCTGCGCCGGTTTCAAGCCTTAACAAGAAATACTCATCGATTGATCGTGGTAGTTATCGCGGCAGTTACTATGAAGTGAAAAAAGGCGATACGCTTTATTTCATCGCTTATGTGACCAATAAAGACGTCAATGACCTCGTCAGCTACAACAAATTGTCTGCGCCTTATACTATCCACCCCGGGCAGAAGCTTAAGTTGTGGCGTCCTAGCTACAATGCGCCAGCGTATGGTAAATCAACGGTAGCGGCAGCAGCAGTTGCTGCGCCTGTCGCGGCATCGACAACGTCATCTGCGGCAAGTAAACCTAAAACCACATCGCAACCGAGCAAAAACTCTAAACCGGCTCCAGCTCAAACTACCACCAAAGTGGTGAAAAAAGATCCACCAAAGAAGGTTGAACAATCCAAATCAAAGGAGTATGTTGGTTCTAAAGGTAAACAGAATGTTACACCGCCCACCAAACCAACAAGTGATAAAGTATCCAAATGGTTATGGCCAACTAAAGGGAGAGTAATCAAGAGTTTCTCTGTAGGCGAACAAGGAAATAAAGGCATAGACATAGCAGGACAGCGAGGTCAGCCAATAGTATCTACTGCAGGGGGAACGGTTGTTTATTCGGGTAATGCACTACGAGGCTACGGCAATCTAGTGATTGTGAAGCACAATGATAATTACTTAAGTGCATACGCGCACAACGACCGACTATTAGTATCTGAAGGGCAAAGTGTGAAACCAGGGCAGAAGATTGCAACAATGGGAAGCTCTGGAGCCAGCAGTGTTAGGCTGCACTTTGAGATTCGTTACCAAGGTAAGTCCGTTAATCCAAAACGATATTTACCTTAAATACAATATGCAAAAATTACGTATTGTATGGAGTGACATAGTCATTTAGCGACATATGAAGTTGTAATGTCATGCTAATTTCGCCAGGGGGAGGCGTTATGAGTATAAGCAATGCAGTAACCAAAGAAGAGTTCGATCTTGACCAAGCAACCACGGAACCGGAAGCTCTTGGAAAAGCAAAACGAACAGTCACTAAGAAAACCGAAGCGAAAGAAGAAGTTGAAGTTACGTCTAAAAGTTTAGATGCCACTCAACTCTACTTAGGCGAAATTGGTTTCTCACCACTACTAACCGCTGAAGAAGAAGTGCTATATGCACGTCGAGCTCTACGCGGTGATGAAGCAGCACGTAAACGCATGATCGAAAGTAACCTGCGTTTAGTGGTAAAAATTTCACGTCGTTATAGCAACCGCGGCCTTGCACTTCTCGATCTAATCGAAGAAGGCAACCTAGGTTTGATTCGCGCCGTAGAGAAGTTTGATCCAGAGCGTGGCTTCCGCTTCTCAACTTACGCGACATGGTGGATTCGTCAAACCATTGAACGTGCGTTAATGAATCAGACTCGCACTATCCGTTTGCCAATCCATGTTGTGAAAGAGCTGAACATCTACCTACGTACTGCAAGAGAGCTATCACAAAAGCTTGACCATGAACCAACGGCAGAAGAAATTGCTTCTAAGTTAGATAAGCCGGTTGGTGATGTGAGCAAGATGCTTCGTCTAAACGAAAGAGTGAGCTCTGTTGATACGCCAATTGGTGGTGACGGTGAGAAAGCGCTGTTGGATATTATTCCAGACATCAATAATTCAGATCCTGAGGTTTCAACTCAAGATAGCGATATCAAGAACTCGTTGATTTTCTGGCTTGATGAGCTGAATCCTAAGCAGAAAGAGGTGCTTGCGCGTCGCTTTGGACTACTGGGTTATGAACCGTCAACATTAGAAGAAGTGGGCCGCGAAATCAGCCTGACTCGTGAACGTGTTCGTCAAATCCAAGTTGAAGGTCTTCGCCGTCTACGTGAGATTCTTATCAAGCAAGGTCTGAATATGGAAAACCTGTTCAACGTAGAAAACGACTAATTGAACGGATGATGCTTCTCTAAATAGAAGACAAATAAAAACGCTGACTTTAAGTCAGCGTTTTTTTGTTTGTGGCTTTGGTATTTCATGCCGTCTAATCAAAATAGCAGTACGGCCATAACAAGCTACTTGGTAAGAAACTAAAGCAGCTTCTTCAAGCGGTAAAGTTCTTCTAATGCTTGGCGAGGAGTTAGATCATCAGGATCAACATTCGCTAGCGCTTGCTCTACTTCACTCGGTTCTGGGATCAGGCTCAGTTGGTTTGCGATATCGACACCGCTTGGCTTCGATGTTGGCGACTCCATACTTAACGCTTCTAACTGAGTCAGCTTCGCACGAGCATTCTTGATCACTGCTTTCGGTACGCCAGCTAAACCTGCAACCGCTAGACCATAAGATTTACTTGCAGCACCTTCTTGAACTGCGTGCATAAAGGCAATGCTATCACCATGTTCAACCGCATCTAAGTGTACGTTTGCTAAAGTTGGAAGTTGGTTAGGTAGTTCAGTTAGCTCAAAGTAGTGCGTTGCAAACAGTGTCATCGCATTGATTTGATTGGCTAGCCACTCTGCACTTGCCCAAGCCAGAGACAGGCCATCGTAAGTACTGGTACCACGACCGATTTCATCCATTAGCACAAGGCTGTTTGGTGTTGCATTGTGCAGGATATTTGCGGTTTCTGTCATCTCAACCATGAAGGTTGAACGGCCAGAAGCCAAATCATCGGATGCGCCAATACGCGTAAAGATACGGTCGATAGAGCCGATGGTTGCGCTTTCTGCAGGAACATAACAACCGATATGAGCCATCAATGCGATGAGTGCCGTTTGGCGCATGTAGGTCGATTTACCACCCATGTTGGGACCCGTGATGATCAGCATCTTACGTTGATCATTCAGGTCGATAGGGTTAGCAATGAAAGGTTCGTCCATCACTTGTTCAACAACAGGGTGACGACCGGCCTGAATTTGTACGCCAGCAGACTCTGTCATGGTTGGACGACAGTAATCAAGGGTATCTGCACGCTCAGCCAAGTTCTGTAGAACATCAAGCTGAGATACTGAAGAGGCGATATTTTGTAGGCGCTCTAGATACGGCAGTAGTAAGTCAAACAACTCTTCCCACAGCTGTTTCTCGATAGCGAGTGCTTTCGACTTAGAGTTAAGTACTTTGTCTTCGTGCTCTTTTAGCTCAGGAATGATGTAACGCTCAGCATTTTTCAGCGTTTGACGACGAACATAGTGTGGCGGCACAAGATGGCTTTGCCCACGGCTTACTTGAATGAAGAAACCATGTACGTTGTTGTAGCCAACTTTTAGCGTGTCGATGCCATGACGTTCACGCTCTTCTTGCTCAAGCTTATCAAGAAATTCAGTTGCGCCTGCTGCAAGGTCGCGCCATTCGTCTAACTCGGCATTGTAGCCTTCTGCAATCACACCACCGTCACGGATAACCACCGGTGGGTTCTCTTTGATTGCACGTTCAAGCAGCTCAGAAACCTCATCCACAGGAGAAGCATATTGAGCAAGTTGAGTTAGGTATGGGTGCTTCAGTTGCGTCAGTGTTTCAGCAAGCTCTGGCAAATATTCCATTGCTTGGCGAAGACGCGCCATATCGCGAGGGCGAGCAGAGCGAAGTGCTAATCGAGCGAGAATACGTTCGATATCACCAATCTGTTTTAAGGTTGGCTGTAGTTCTGTGAATAGAGCCAAATCTTTCATTTCACCAATTGCATCTAAGCGCTGATCGAGTGCAGATATATTGCGCATTGGTTGATGTAACCAACGCTTAAGCATACGGCTACCCATTGCTGTCGCAGTGTGATCAAGTACTTCGGCAAGGGTGTTATCAGTACCACCCCCAAGATTTTGCGTGATCTCCAAATTACGACGAGTTGCAGCATCAAGGATCACCGAGTGATCTTGTTTATCCATCGTGAGTGAACGGATATGAGGGAGGGCAGTACGTTGGGTATCTTTCACGTATTGGATCAAACAACCAGCCGCACATAGACCCAGTTTCGCGCTTTCTACGCCAAAGCCAACCAGATCGCGAGTACCAAACTGCTTATTCAATTGCTGCTTAGCGGTGTCTAATTCAAATTCCCATACAGGGCGGCGGCGGTTGCCATTACGGCTTGCCATTAGATTGACTGGCTCGAAATCTTCAGGGAACAGTAGCTCACGTGGTGAGGTTCTCTGCAGTTCTGCGGCCATTGCTTCTTCGGTTTCTGGCTCACAAAGTTGGAATCGACCGGAGGTGATATCCAGTGTCGCGTAACCAAACTTACCGTTGTGATGGTAAATCGCTGCAATTAGGTTATCAACGCGCTCAGAAAGCAATGCTTCATCGGTCACGGTGCCGGGTGTGACGATACGTACAACAGCACGCTCAACAGGGCCTTTTGAAGTTGCTGGATTACCAATCTGTTCACAAATTGCTACGGATTCACCAAGTTGCACTAACTTTGCAAGATACCCTTCAACCGCATGGTATGGAACACCTGCCATCGGAATCGGTTCACCATTTGATGAGCCACGCTTAGTCAGTGAAATATCGAGGAGTTGAGAGGCTTTTTTAGCGTCATCGTAGAAAAGCTCGTAGAAATCGCCCATGCGGTAGAACAGCAGAATTTCTGGGTTTTCTGCTTTCAGTTTTAGATACTGCTGCATCATGGGAGTATGTTTTTGATCGGCTTTCACAGTTAACTTCTTTCGTTTATTTCTATTGCGGCTTAGGATACGTGAAAGCGTTTCGTGCGAAAAGCGGCTGATGCGAAAAGATGCGAATCCAAATGATATGACAGTAAATAAAGGGAAGCAGATGATGCAGATGACTCAAGACCTTAGTGAGCAGCTTGGACATTTACTCGCTAAACACAAACACGTGTTAGTGACGGCTGAATCTTGCACTGGCGGAGGTGTCGCGAGTGCAGTCACCGATATTGCGGGCAGCTCTGGATGGTTTGATCGCGCTTTTGTTACGTACAGCAATGAAGCCAAACAAGAGATGATCGGTGTACAGCTTAAAACCTTAATGGAGTTCGGCGCCGTGAGTGAGCCTGTCGTAATAGAAATGGCGAGCGGGGCATTGCAACATTCAAACGGGACGATCTCTGTATCAATCAGTGGCATCGCTGGCCCAGGTGGCGCGACCGAAGATAAGCCTGTTGGTACAGTATGCTTCGCGTGGAAAGCGCTAAATGGCTGGGATAAAGTAGAAACGCATGTATTTACAGGCGACAGATCACAAGTACGCCAACAAGCCACGCACCATGCCCTGCAAGTTATTTATGATTACCTATCAATGGAAGGTAAGTAACATTTGTACAAATTATTTTCATACAGGTATAGACACTGTATGAATCAACAGTATAATGAAAGCCAATTAGTCACCCCTATGTGGGTTAGAAATAGATTCTAGATCGCTTGTTGAGACAACCGATTATGTGGAGATAGAAATGGACGAGAATAAACAAAAAGCGTTAGCCGCAGCCCTTGGTCAGATTGAAAAGCAATTTGGTAAAGGTTCTATCATGCGTCTTGGTGATAACCGCACAATGGACGTAGAAACTATTTCTACAGGTTCTCTATCTCTAGATATCGCACTAGGTGCTGGTGGCCTACCGATGGGACGTATCGTAGAAGTTTACGGTCCAGAATCATCAGGTAAAACAACGCTAACGCTTGAGCTTATTGCTGCAGCACAGAAAGTGGGAAAGACGTGTGCATTCGTTGATGCGGAGCACGCACTAGACCCTATCTACGCTCAAAAGCTTGGTGTTGATATCGATGCACTTCTTGTTTCTCAACCAGATACTGGTGAGCAAGCGCTGGAAATCTGTGATGCACTGGCTCGTTCAGGTGCAATCGACGTTCTTGTTATTGACTCAGTAGCAGCCCTAACACCAAAAGCAGAAATCGAAGGCGAAATGGGCGACAGCCACATGGGTCTTCAGGCTCGTATGCTTTCTCAAGCAATGCGTAAGCTGACGGGTAACCTTAAGCAGTCTAACTGTATGGCTATCTTCATTAACCAAATTCGTATGAAAATTGGTGTGATGTTCGGTAACCCAGAAACAACAACAGGTGGTAACGCACTTAAGTTCTACGCATCTGTTCGTCTTGATATTCGCCGTACTGGTGCGATTAAAGATGGTGATGAAGTTGTTGGTAACGAAACTCGTATCAAGGTCGTTAAGAACAAGATTGCTGCACCATTCAAACAAGCTGAGACTCAAATCCTTTACGGTAAAGGCTTCAACCGCGAAGGTGAGCTTATCGACTTAGGTGTTAAGAATAAGCTAGTAGAAAAAGCAGGCGCTTGGTACAGCTACAAAGGCGATAAGATCGGCCAAGGTAAAGCTAACGCTGGTAAATACCTACGTGAAAACCCAGAAGTTGCTCTAGAGATCGATACTAAACTTCGTGAGTTACTACTGACTCCTGCTGTTCTTGAAGAGAAAGACGTAGAGAAAGAAGAAGAAAACGAAGAGCTATAAGCTCACGTTTTATAGAGTGGATGTTTGAAAGAAGCATCCGCTTTGAAAGAATTTAAAGCCTCGCATATTTTATGCGGGGCTTTTTTATTGGATCTGCTCCGTCGAGCATGTCTTTGGTCAAATCTCTCTCGTTGACTGAGTTTCTTCGGTACTAGGTCGTCAATTTAGTTCTGCTTTTCCACTGCAAGATATAGTGGAATATTCTTCATTTTATCGAATTCCCACTAAAATCCTGCCCAAGGGTGTCTTTTCTACAAGAAAACTAGTCGAAGCCTTAACCATGATCTACAATACGGCAAAATTCTAACTCGACTATTTTCAGGAAGAGCTGCATGTACATGAGCACTGATGAGGTTCGCAACGCGTTCCTTAAGTTCTTTGAGAGCAAAGAACACCAAATCGTAGACAGTTCATCGTTAGTTCCACATAACGATCCAACCCTGCTATTCACTAACGCAGGTATGAACCAATTCAAAGATTGCTTCTTAGGCGCCGAAAAGCGTGCCTACACTCGAGCAACTACGGCTCAGCGTTGTGTACGTGCGGGTGGTAAACACAATGACCTTGAAAACGTAGGTTTCACGGCTCGTCACCACACGTTCTTCGAAATGCTAGGCAACTTCAGCTTTGGCGACTACTTCAAAGAAGAAGCGATTGGATTTGCTTGGGAATTCCTGACTGAAACTCTTCAACTGCCAAAAGATCGTCTACTGGTAACGGTATACGAGACAGATGATGAAGCATTCGATATCTGGAACAAGAAAGTAGGTGTTCCTGCTGACCGTATCGTTCGCATTGGCGACAAAGAAGGCGGTAAACAGTTCGAGTCTGATAACTTCTGGACGATGGGTGACACAGGTCCTTGTGGTCCATGTACTGAAATCTTCTACGATCACGGTGAGCACATCTGGGGCGGCCGTCCTGGTACACCTGAAGAAGATGGTGACCGTTTCATCGAGATCTGGAACAACGTATTCATGCAGTTCAACCGTCACGCTGACGGCACAATGGAACCGCTACCTAAGCCTGCTGTAGATACAGGTATGGGTATTGAGCGTATTTCTGCAATCATGCAGGGCGTTCACTCTAACTACGAAATTGATGTATTCCAAAAGCTAATCAAAGCGACTGCGGAAGTTGTTGGTCATGACGATCTATCTAACCAATCGCTACGCGTTATTGCTGACCACATCCGTTCTTGTTCATTCCTAATTGCTGACGGTGTTATGCCTTCAAACGAAGGTCGTGGCTACGTTCTACGTCGTATCATCCGTCGTGCAGTTCGTCACGGTAACAAGCTTGGCGCACAAGGCGTGTTCTTCCACAAACTTGTGGGCGTACTGGCTGAAGTGATGGGCTCTGCGGCAGATGAACTTAAGAAACAGCAAGAGCTGGTTGAAAAAGTACTTCGCATTGAGGAAGAGAACTTTGGTCGTACGCTAGAGCGCGGCATGGTTATTCTTAATGACGCACTAGATGCACTTGAAGGCAAAGAGCTTGACGGCGAAACAGTTTTCAAACTTTACGATACATACGGCTTCCCAGCTGACCTTACTAACGATGTAGCTCGCGAACGCGATTTTACTATCGATGAAGAAGGCTTTGAGAAGGCGATGGAAGCACAGCGTAAGCGTGCACGTGAAGCAGGCCAATTCGGCACGGATTACAACGCGACAATCAAAGTAGACACCAACACTGAGTTCTGTGGTTACACAGCAACTGAAGGTGCTGGTGAAATCTCTGCGCTATTCGTTGACGGCGAAGAAGTATCTTCACTATCGGCTGGCGACAAAGCAATCATCATCCTTGAAGAGACACCATTCTACGCTGAGTCAGGCGGTCAATGTGGTGATGCTGGTACACTAAAAACAGCGTCGGGTCTTTTCAAAGTACAAGACACTCAGAAGCTAGGTAACGCATTTGCGCACCACGGTGAGCTAGTTGAAGGTGTATTTGCTAAGGGCGATAAAGTAGAAGCAACGGTTGACGCTGAGCGTCGAGCTGCTATCTCACTAAACCACTCTGCCACTCACTTACTTCACTCTGCATTGCGCGAAGTGCTAGGTGAGCACGTTGCTCAGAAAGGTTCTTTAGTTAAGCCAGATAACCTACGTTTTGACTTCTCTAACCTTGAAGCGGTAACACCAGCACAGATTAAAGAAGTAGAGCGTCTAGTTAACGCACAAGTTCGTAAGAACCATGTGATTGAAACGAACATCATGGACATCGAGTCAGCGAAAGAAAAAGGTGCAATGGCACTGTTTGGCGAGAAGTACGATGATGAAGTTCGCGTTCTATCTATGGGCGATTTCTCTACTGAACTTTGTGGTGGTATCCACGCAAGCAACACGGGTGATATCGGTCTATTCAAGATCACTTCTGAAGGTGGTATTGCTGCGGGTATTCGTCGTATTGAAGCGGTAACAGGTGAAGCTGCTCTAGATGCTGTAGAAGCTCAGGCTAACGCTTACGAAGAGAAACTGGCTGAGTCAGCTAAGAAAGCGAAATCGCTAGAGAAAGAAATCCAACTGCTTAAAGAAAAGATGGCTGCTGCAGAAAGCGCAAACATCATGGGCAAAGTAGAAGACATCTCTGGTACTAAAGTTTTGGTTGCTGCAATTGAAGGCGCAGACAACAAGAACCTACGTACTATGGTTGATAACGCTAAAAACCAAGTAGGTAGCGGCATCATCCTGATCGCGAACGTAGCAGACGGTAAAGTTGGCTTGATTGCTGGTGTAACCAAAGACCTAATCGGCAAAGTAAAAGCGGGTGATCTCGTCAAGATGGTTGCTGAGCAAGTTGGCGGTAAAGGCGGCGGTCGTCCAGATATGGCTCAAGCGGGCGGTACAGACGTTGCAGCACTGCCAGAAGCGCTTAAATCTGTGCGTACTTGGCTAGAAGAGCGTCTTTAAGCTTAAGTAATTGATACAAAGATGCCCAATCAGTTGATTGGGCATCTTTTATTTTGCCTATTGGAAGTGTGTTTAAACAAGGTTTGATTGAGATTAACCAAGAAGTCTAATGGTGGCGTTAGACTCCTTGGTTAATTTTTTATTGCTTCGCCCTGACGCGGAGTATGTGTTTTTTTGTCATATATAGACATTGGTCTTGGGAAGGTGAGGACGGGTGAAAATGCCTCTTATCGTGCAGAAATTTGGTGGAACGTCGGTGGGTTCAATTGAACGAATCCATCATGTAGCAGAAAAAATCATTGAAGCGAAAAATGAAGGGAACCAGATCGTGGTTGTCGTTTCTGCTATGTCTGGTGAAACAAATCGGTTAGTTAATTTAGCCACGCAAGTTGATAGCGTACCAAACGCTAGAGAACTGGATGTGTTGTTAACGGCTGGCGAGCAAGTTTCCATGGCCTTGTTAGCAATGACGTTACACAAGTTAGGTTATGAAGCGACATCGATGACTGGCTATCAAGCCAAGATACACACGGATTCTAATCATAATAATGCAGCGATTGAGCGTATTGATACTGCTCCGATTCAAGCTCTGCTAGATGACAACCAGATTGTTATTGTTGCAGGCTTTCAAGGATTCAATGCGAAAGGTGATATCACGACATTAGGCCGCGGTGGTTCAGATACTACAGCGGTCGCGCTTGCAGGTGCCTTGCAGGCGAAAGAATGCCAGATCTATACTGATGTAGATGGTGTTTACTCTTGTGACCCTAGAGTCGTAAAACAATCTCAGAAATTAGATACTTTAGACTTTCCTTCTATGGAAGAGATGGCTCGCCGAGGCGCTAAGGTATTGCACCTTCCTTGTGTTCAGTATGCATGGCAGCACAACGTGTCATTGCGAGTGCTTTCAAGCTTTGAACAAGGCGAGGGCACATTGATCGCGGGTAATCAGTGTTTGAATGATATTGCTGGCATCGCCATCCAAAGAGATATGGTGCGTATCGAGTGTTTGAATGAAGATTTACCGTCTTTCATTTCACATTGCCAACTGTTGGGGATCGAAGTCTGTAGTGTGATCGAGGAAACAGAACGGGCAGCACTCATTATTAAACAAGACATAAGTGCCAAATTAAAACTAGTTTTTGCTGAGAAAATCCGTAATAGTGAACAGGTTAGTTTGTTAACTGTGGTAGGAAGCCGAACACAAGAAATTGTGGTCAGTTCACATGGATTGTTGTCTGAAGGCGAAATTGATGTACAGCATCACTTATTGCAGCAGCAGTCTTTAACTTTGGTGATATCACCAACGCAAGTCGATATGGCTGCTAACATATTACACAATGCATACATCGTAGCGCGTGAAACACAGGGTTATCCTAAAAAAGAAGTGCATTTTGGTTAAATAAACTCAATCGATAGTTTACGAAAATATAACTTTTGTTGGATAATGCTCTCGTAGCTAGATAAATTTAGAGATTACTCAAGGAGCAAAGAATGCTAATTTTGACTCGCCGCGTTGGCGAAACACTGATGATTGGTGATGAAGTAACAGTTACTGTACTAGGCGTTAAAGGTAACCAAGTACGTATCGGTGTTAACGCACCTAAAGAAGTATCTGTTCACCGTGAAGAGATCTACATGCGCATTCAAGCTGAAAAAGGTAATGGTAACGTTGCATCTGGCAACTACTAATACTTTTGCGTAGAGAAGAGGCTAGCATTGTTGCTAGCCTTTTTTGATCTTGGGGAACCGAAACACTGATTGGGACATAGATGGGTTGGATAACGGATCGGTCTCAAAGTGGTGAAGTGAATGCTTTGTGATGCTGCGAGATACAGACAAGGTTGAACAGAACTGTTGCTCTGTATTTTGTTTGGCAAAACTCAAGATTTATTCGCTTCCCCTATGGCGAAAATACGCATCCCGTAGTATTGTGCCATCAGCGGTAGCACTTGCTGCTGGAGAAATTAGATAATTGTTTTCGGCTGTTTATTATTGCCAATCTTTCACCTTAATTTTTAAGGGAAAAAGCGCGATTTGAATCTTATAAGTTCAATTTGCAAGCGCTTTGATTAAATAGCAAACGGTTGAGTGTTTTTGTCCAATTTTTTTCAATAAAGTGTTTGACATATTTTCGGTAAAACGTAATATGTGCCTCCGCAAGACGGTGAGGTGGCCGAGAGGCCGAAGGCGCTCCCCTGCTAAGGGAGTATGTGGTTTGTAGCTGCATCGAGGGTTCGAATCCCTCCCTCACCGCCATTTCTTGCGAGTCTAAAATTAGCAATTTAGACAATGTAAATGTGCGTCCTTAGCTCAGCTGGATAGAGTACCTGGCTACGAACCAGGCGGTCGGAGGTTCGAATCCTCCAGGACGCGCCATTCTCTCTTCTCTTACTTGTAAGTGATTTGAGAATAATGAATTAGGTGAGGTGGCCGAGTGGCCGAAGGCGCTCCCCTGCTAAGGGAGTATGTGGTTTGTAGCTGCATCGAGGGTTCGAATCCCTCCCTCACCGCCATTCATTACAGGCCGATGGCCTTTTTTTTTCTTCGTAGCAAGAAGAATGTGATATATTTCACAACTTCATTCTTAATGAATGAACACCGTGCGTCCTTAGCTCAGCTGGATAGAGTACCTGGCTACGAACCAGGCGGTCGGAGGTTCGAATCCTCCAGGACGCGCCACTATTTAAGGGTTTATTTCTTTTAAGAATGAAAGTCCTTGTATTGACTAAGTTGATACTAAAACCGTGCGCTCTTAGCTCAGCTGGATAGAGTACCTGGCTACGAACCAGGCGGTCGGAGGTTCGAATCCTCCAGAGCGCGCCACTATTTAGGGTTTAGTTCTTATAAGAATGTGAATCCTGATATTGATAAATCGTTCGTCGAGAATTAATATCAAAAACCGTGCGTCCTTAGCTCAGCTGGATAGAGTACCTGGCTACGAACCAGGCGGTCGGAGGTTCGAATCCTCCAGGACGCGCCACTATTTAGGGCTTCTTTCTTATAAGAACAGAAATCCTTGTATTGAGTTGTTGTTTACAACGAATTGATACTAAAACCGTGCGCTCTTAGCTCAGCTGGATAGAGTACCTGGCTACGAACCAGGCGGTCGGAGGTTCGAATCCTCCAGAGCGCGCCACTATTTAGGGTTTCTTTTATGAACCCCTGATATTGGGAATACCGATATCGAAAACTGCGCGTCCTTAGCTCAGCTGGATAGAGTACCTGGCTACGAACCAGGCGGTCGGAGGTTCGAATCCTCCAGGACGCGCCACTCTTTAGGGTTTCCTTGTGAACTCCTGATATTGGAAATACTGATATCGAAAACCGTGCGTCCTTAGCTCAGCTGGATAGAGTACCTGGCTACGAACCAGGCGGTCGGAGGTTCGAATCCTCCAGGACGCGCCACTATTTAGGGCTTTTTTCTTATAAGAATGAAACCCTTATATTGATCTCTTGTTAGTAACAATGAATTGATATTAAAACCGTGCGCTCTTAGCTCAGCTGGATAGAGTACCTGGCTACGAACCAGGCGGTCGGAGGTTCGAATCCTCCAGAGCGCGCCACATTATTAGAAAAAGCCTCGTTTATACGAGGCTTTTTTTTGGTTCATCGCGGCTTTC